>VXPE01000062.1 GCA_009839745.1 Candidatus Poribacteria bacterium | reverse complement strand
AGAGGGGCAGAACTCGTGAGAAACACATAAAAAAATGGCACTTCTGTGAAGTTGTATTTTACAAACAGTATTTAGCACAAGTCGTTAGGTAACCAAAATTATACAAAATTTTCAGGTAAAAAGCAAATTAAATCCATATTATTAAGACACAATTTTTAGGCAAAACATTACATCACCTGAAGAAAGGATTTATCAGATTTTCTATAGAGTTCACGTTATTTTATTTCTATTTTGCGTTTTTTATTTGACAAAATTTTGAAATTTTTTAATAATTATAAAGCGTATCGGACGTTAGAAGTCTGAGACATGGATACCCTTGTCTCAAAATCTTAACCTCCAAAAACAAAAAAGGAGAGAATATTTAGGAGGGATAACAATGATTAGAGTGTTTGTTTCTACATTTTGTATTGTTCTACTGTTAGGCGTTTTATTACTTACTATACCAGCGAATGCGCAGCGAGATGAAGCGACAGTCGCTGCGAACTGGAGTTTCAACGATGGAAGTGCTAAAGATACCTCAAAGAAAGGGTTAGATGGCAATTTCACCGGCAAACCGCAAGCCGTTGATGGGATCGCCGGAAAGGCGTTAAAGTTCAACGGTAAAAGCGATGGTATCAAATTTCCAGATTCCGTGGACATCAATACGGGTGGACCTTATACCAACCGGACAGTTGCTGCGTTGTTCTATTGTGATAATGCAAAAATTGACGATCGGAAGCAGGTAATTTTTGAAGAAGGTGGAGCCACACGAGGCTTAATACTCTATGTGCATGGCGGTAAAGTCTACGCTGGCGGTTGGAATCGCGCCGAATACAACTGGAACGGTGCCTGGCCCTCAGCGGACATTAAGTCAAAGCAGTGGTACCACGTCGGTTTGGTAATTCGCGACGCCAGGGACAAGGTCGAGAGCAAGAAGTTTGAAATGTGGGTGGATGGCAAACGCATTGCCCAAGAAAAGGGTGGACAACTCCATGCCCACGGGGACGATATTGGTGTCGGTCATCTCAACCAGAACACCGTCTATCATGATGGCGGTGGCGGCGGGCAAACCGATGTTGACTGGTTCGGGGGTCTCATCGACGAAGTGCTTGTCTACGGATCCGCTTTTGACGAGGGAGATTTCGCAGACCTCGCAGCACCTTTGAGCGTCGAGCCGCAGGGCAAATTCACAACAACTTGGGCAACTCTGAAAGCCCAACGGACTGAAAAGTAGTCTCAATCTTACAAATTGAGGTTCAACACTAACAATCTATAAAGGAGATTTGCCATAATGGTAAAACATCGTTTTATTTTTCTATTGAGTGTCTTCCTCATGATTATTGCTGCAGCCACTTATGCAGCAAAAGATGAAGCAACTGTCGAAGGGAAATGGAGTCTTGAAGACCTTGATGCTGTCGATACCTCTGGAAAAGGGTTAGATGGAACAGTTGTGGGGGACCCTGAGATTGTTAACGGGGTTGTCGGTTCAGCTTTACTTTTTGACGGCATAGACGATGGGGTTCATCTTCCCAGTGACGAAGGTATTAATACGATCGCACAACCTAATTTCTACACAGATCGGACGATCGCCTGTTATTTCAACTGTACTGATGTGGATATCGCTGATCATAAGCAGGTGCTCTATGAGGAAGGCGGTACAGCGCGCGGCTTTAATCTCTATGTGTTCGACGGTGAAGTCTATATAGGCGCGTGGAACAAAGAAGAATACGGTTGGGAGGGTGCGTGGCCCTCCGTCTCAGTAGAATCGGGGGTATGGTATCACGTGGCTCTGGTGTTACGCGACACCACAAATGAGATCGAATCCGACAAACTCGAGATGTGGGTTAATGGTGAAAGGGTTGCCAGCGAAGACGGCGGTGCACTTTTTGGGCATGGTGCTGCTATCGGTATCGGTAAGGTCAATGGTGACACCGTTTTTCACAACGATGAACTCATTTCAGGCACTGATGTCCACTACTTTGGTGGTAGCGTAGATGAGGTGATTGTCTACAATTCCGCTTTCGACGAAGCCGATTTGGCGGAGTATGCATCCGCAGTCGTAAGCGTTGAACCGCAAGATAAATTCACCACCACGTGGGCGGCAATCAAGGCACAACGCACATTGCAATAATATTGATTGATAATTGTGTGTTCCTGTAGGGCGAGGTCTCTGTATCTCAGCCCTACCGTGCTTTTTAAGGAGATAAAATATGCTGGGTGCGATTATCGGAGACATTGTTGGATCAATCTACGAGCCGAAGGATCGTCGGATTAAAACCAAAGACTTTCCTTTTTTCGGTGAGGACTGCCGTTTCACAGATGATTCGGTCTGCACGACTGCTGTCGCCGACGCGCTTTTACACAATCTTCCACCAGCCGAGACAATGCGGAAGTGGGGAAAGCGGTATCCGAAGTGCGGTTTCAGTCAGATATTTAAAAACTGGATTTACGCTGAGGCGGATGCACCCAACTGCACTTTTCGCAACGGTGCGGCGATGCGCGTCTCACCCGCGGCGTTTCTGAACCGAGATGATTTGGATGCGGCACTCGTCGCTGCTGACAACGTAACCGTTATCAGCCACGATCATCCTGAAGGGATAAAAGGCGCGCGGGCAACAACCCACGCCATCTATCTCGCCTTCCGAGGCGAAGGTCCTACAGGCATTCGCAAGGTTATCACTGCCGAGTACGGCTACGATCTGACACAAACGGTGGACAACATCCGTCCCGCTTATGATTTCGATATGACGTGTCAAGGCACAGTCCCACAAGCCGTCACGTGTGCTTTAGAATCAGAAGGTTATGAAGACGCAGTGCGCAACGCCGTCTCTCTCGGTGGTGATTCCGATACCCTCGGTTCGATTGCGGGTGGTATCGCAGAAGCACTACACGGTATCCCCGACGAAATTAAAGAAGAGTCAAAAGTCCGCTATCTCGCCAAAGCACCCGACATGCTTGAAATCATCTCGGAGATGTATCGAACATCGGATGGAAGGGAAAATTAAACGCGAAAATCAGGTTTCCTGTAACGAAGTGGAGGGGTTTTGCTTGCGGGTTTCTTCAACGCCTAAGAAAAGAACGCTAAAGTTCGAATCCGCGTCGTTTAACCGCAAGGTAAAATTAAAAAATGGATGCACTCGCGTTTAATACCATTTTGAAGCGTGATAGGTTCTACCGCCGCCGTGTTTTAGAATGTACCCCGTCAATCGCGATCATAACGTGTCTCGTCTTCTTTTTTTCCCACATTTCATTTCCCGCGCTACCCGCAGAATCTCCTCTCCATTTCGCAGATGTCACCGATAGTGCCGGTATCAACTTTACGCACGCCAACGGGGCGACAGGTGAGTTTCACCTGCCTGAGACCCTCGGTGCCGGTGGTGCATTCCTCGATTATGATAATGATGGTAACCTTGATCTTTATCTCGTCAATAGTGCCGCTCCAAGCGCGCTTTTCCGAAATAACGGCGACGGCACTTTCACGGATGTTACTGCGTCCGCTAAAGTCAACAATCGGGGGAGCTATGGACACGGTGTCGCTTGCGGAGATGTCGACAATGACGGTTACGTGGACATTTATGTAACCAATTTTCGTGCGAACCGGCTGTATCATAACAACGGCGACGGGACTTTCAGGGATATTACCGCTCAAGCAGGTGTAGGTGATACCCGTTGGAGCAGTAGCGCGACTTTCTTCGATTACGACGGCGATGGCTATCTCGATCTCTACGTCGTTAACTACGTCAACTACAGATTAGATGGATCCGCGCCTATCTGTTTGGAAAATCCGGTATTCCGTGAAACCGAGAAGGTTCGTGGTTATTGTCACCCGAAGCACTTTGAAGGATCACCCGATAGACTCTACCGAAACAACGGCGACGGCACTTTTACCGATACTACAGATGTCGCCAATATTCGGGATCCGGGGGGCATGTTTCTTGGTAAAGGATTAGGGGTTGTTGCGGCAGACTTTGATACTGACGGCAATCCCGACCTTTACGTCGCTAACGATGACACGCCGAATTATCTCTTCTACAACAAAGGGGATGGGACGTTTGCCGAAATTGCTATCCTCACAGGTTGTGCTTACAGCGCGGACGGCGTAGCCCAAGCCGGTATGGGTGTTGATGCGAGAGATTACAACGGCGATGGATATCTTGATCTCTTCGTCACCAATTTCTCCTACGAGACAAACACCCTCTATCGGAATAACGGAGACGGGACGTTTACCGATGTCAGTTATAAGGCGGGGCTCGGTGAAGAAAGTTACCTCTTTTTAGGGTTCGGAACCGGATTCTTCGATCCTGATAACAATGGCTCCCTTGATATTTTTGTCGCGAACGGTCATATCTTCCCAACTGTTGAGCAGACCACAGATGTTCTCTCATACAAACAACCGAATCAACTCTACTGGAACCAAGACGATGGGACGTTTGTCGAGATGCAATTTGAAGGTCAGGATTCCGTCAGTCGTGGGACTCTTTTCGGTGATTATGACAACGACGGCGACACAGACCTTCTTGTCACGCAGTTGAATGGGAAAGTGGCACTCCTCCGAAACGAGAACCGGACTGCCAACAACTATCTGCGTCTCAAACTGATCGGTACCCGAAGCAATCGTGATGGTATCGGAGCCCGCGTTACATTGACACTCGGGGCTGAATCCCAAACGCGTGAAGTTCGCCGAGGATACAGTTATCTCAGTAGCAACGATCCAAGGTTGCTCTTTGGACTTGGCGCGCGGACGCTTGTAGATAAACTTCAGATTCGCTGGCAAAGTGGTGTTGTGCAGACATTGGGAAACCTCGCCGTGAATCAGGAATTCGTAGTGACCGAACCTCTTTTAGATAATTAACATCCCCCAACGCCAGACCAAACGTGTCAATTTCTCGTGCCAGTTTTGCACATAGGCTGCCAAAGTGGCACAGGAGTGGCATCCTATCCACAATTCTGTCAAATTTCAGTATAGAGACAGCAATGGCATAAATCTTGCTACTTATATTATCAGGTAGTTATCAGTTATCAGTAAAGAGGTTTTCTTAAACCCAAAGCGTGTAGCCTGCAACACCGGCGCAGGGTTTTTGCTTGGGTGTTTCCCCTAGGTCTACGGAGAGGCAGATGAAAGTTCAAACCCACCTCACCGAACCGCAAGGAAAATTAAAAAACCTGCAACATCGGCGCAGGGTGTTTTTGCTTGGGTATTTCTGCGTATTGCTTGGGTGTTTCCCCTAGGTCTACGCAAAGGCACTTCAAAGATCCAACCCGCCTTACCGAACCGCAAGGAAAAATTAAAAATGAGATTTGATAGATTTACAATTAAAGCACAAGAAGCACTCGAAACGGCACAAAGTTTAGCGACAGACACCCAAAGCCCTGAACTTGGGGTTGAGCATCTGATGTTGGCTCTCATCAGGCAGACAGATGGGATCGTCACACCGATTCTTCAGAAGTTGGGAGTCGATACTGCGAGAATTACGTCAGCAATTGAAACCACTGTTCAAAAAGCACCGAAAGTCCAAGGCACAGCGGCTGAAATGCGGATTGCCCCTGCGCTACAATCCGTTCTGGATACCGGCTTCAAAGTAGCAACGACCCTCAAGGACGAATATGTCAGCACGGAACATCTCCTGATCGCGTGTGCTGAGACGAAACAGAGCGAAGTCGGTAAAATCCTTCGGGAAGCGGGTGTAACAAAGGATAAGATACTCAAGGCACTCGTCGATATTCGAGGGACGCAGCGGGTAACCGATCAGAACCCCGAGGATAAATATCAGGCACTCACTCGGTTTGGAAGGGAACTCACCCAAGAAGCGATTTCGGGGAAACTCGATCCAGTTATCGGACGGGATGATGAAATCCGGCGCGTGATGCAAGTGCTCTCCCGCAGGCGAAAAAACAATCCCGTCTTGATCGGTGAACCGGGTGTCGGGAAAACAGCGATCGTAGAGGGGTTAGCCCAACGTATCGCTGATGGTGATGTCCCAGAAAGCCTCCGCGATAAACGGCTTATCGCTCTCGATTTAGGGGCACTCATCGCTGGTAGTAAGTATCGTGGCGAATTTGAGGATAGACTCAAAGCCGTGCTTACCGATGTGGAACAGGCAGAAGGGCAGGTCGTGCTTTTTATCGATGAACTCCATACCATCGTCGGTGCAGGCGCAGCGGAAGGTGCTGTGGACGCTTCAAATATGCTCAAACCCGCACTGGCACGCGGCGAACTCCGGTGTATAGGCGCGACCACCCTTGACGAATATCGCAAACACATTGAGAAGGATGCCGCCTTGGAACGCCGATTCCAACCCGTGCAGGTTGAAGAACCGTCGGTTGAGGACACGATTGCCATTCTTCGGGGTTTGAAGGAACGTTATGAGACGCATCACGGTGTCCAAATTCAAGACAGTGCCATTGTCGCGGCTGCGACCCTCTCAAAACGTTATATTTCTGAACGGTTCTTACCGGATAAAGCCGTAGATTTAGTAGATGAAGCCGCGTCGCGGCTGCGAATTGAGATTGACAGTGTGCCGGAGGAGATTGATGAGGTGGAGCGTCGGATTATCCAACTCCAAATTGAGCAACAGGCACTGGAGAAAGAGGAGGACGGTGCTTCACAACAACGGCTTGAAAAACTGCGGGCTGAGCTTGCAGAACTCAAAGAGAGTGCAAACGCGCTCAAAGCCGCATGGCAGAACGAAAAAGCGAATTTGACGCAGATCGGCGAGTTGATGGAACAGATTGAAACGCTCCGTATTGCGTCAGAACAAGCCAAACGCGCGGGCAATCTTGGGCGGGCATCAGAGATTGAATACGGTAAGATACCGGAATTGGAATCACGGCTCAAAGCCGTCCAAGAAACTTTGGAAACGGATGCCCAAGGCACCCAGATGCTGAAGGAGCGCGTGCGTGCGGAAGACATCGCTGAAATTGTAGCGAAGTGGACCGGTATTCCTGTTTCTCGACTCATGGAAGGTGAGACTCAGAAACTCCTCAACATGGAGGAACGTCTACGCGAACAGGTGATTGGACAAGATGAGGCGGTCAGTGCCGTCTCTCATGCGATTCGACGGGCTCGTGTCGGTCTCGGTGATCCTGATCGACCCCTCGGTTCTTTCCTTTTCATGGGACCGACCGGTGTCGGTAAAACGCATCTCGCCAAATCGCTCGCCGAATTTCTGTTTGACGATGCGAACGCTATGGTGCGTATTGATATGAGCGAGTATATGGAGAAACACACCGTCTCCCGATTGATCGGGGCACCCCCGGGATACGTCGGCTACGATGAAGGCGGTCAACTCACCGAAGCCATCCGACGACACCCTTACTGTGTCATCCTGCTCGATGAAGTTGAGAAGGCACACCCGGAGGTATTCAATGTTTTGCTTCAGATGCTTGATGACGGTAGAATGACGGACGGACAAGGACGCACTGTCGACTTCAAGAACACGGTTGTCATCATGACCTCTAACATCGGGAGCCAGTGGATTAGCGACGCACTGTTGGACACAAAAGAGATGCGTCGGAAGGTGATGGACGCGGTCCAAGCGCATTTCCCACCTGAATTTCTGAACCGTATTGACGATCTGATTATCTTTGACCGTCTCGGTATCGAAGAATTGAAACGGATTGTCGCGCTTGAACTCACGCAACTCAGTCACCGTTTCTCGGAGAAGGAGATGGCACTGACGCTTTCTGAATCTGCCAAAGAAGCACTGGTGAAACGCGGATTCGATCCAGTTTACGGGGCACGTCCGCTCCGACGAACCATCCAGCGGGATATTCTGAACCCGTTAGCGATCCAGATGCTGGAGGGCATTTTCCACGATGGCGACACAATTGCCGTTGATTTTGAAGATGGAGCGTTCGTCTTCCGGAAAGCGTAATCTAACTGCTATCGGGTGAGGTCTTTATGCCTCACCCGCTTTATAAATTTAGGACTTCTGTCGTTTACGCATTTTCTTGCAGTCTTTGGTTCGTAGTTGCGCAATTCATTGCACTTTCCTCGGGAGCAGCCTCTCAATGTCAGTATAGACTCTAAATGCGTGTCTGTCCTGAAAGTTTTACGTAAATCCACCCGCTCTAAAAGCCGAGAAATCAATTTGACACAGACAGCGTTTTCATGGTATCCTTTAGCATAAAATGGAAAAGAAAGATATAAGAGAACACACTGCTGAGGGAAGAGAAATGAGACGTTTTGGCACCCAAGGTCCCGTGCATCCATCGGAAAACTACTTCGTCCGACGCACAGAGAAGATTAACGATTTCATCAGCCGCATCAAAGAGGGTCGATATATCGTTATTTTCGCGCCGCGTCAAACAGGTAAAACGACCTTTTTCCAGCAGGCCTTCGATAAACTCATAACAGAAGCACCAACCTACTTTCCAATTCCGCTGAATTTTGATGTGTATAAAAATCTCTCATCTCCGGCTTTCTATGAACATCTCTACCAGCAGATTCGCCAGAGCATTGAGCAGCTCTGTCAAAAGCGCGGTGCTACACTTTCCGAAAATTTAGCACAATTCTTGGCAAACACAACACTCACCGATCATCTTTCAATGTTGGAATTCTTTAGGGAACTCGCAAGTTTTCTGAACGCCGAGTCTGGCGAACAGAAGGTTGTCATTGTTATCGACGAATTTGATGGTATTCCTCAAGCAGTTCTGAGCGATTTTCTTCACACCCTTCGCCATATCTACATTGCCGGTAAACCGCGATGCCCACACAGCGTCAGCATCATCGGTGTTAAGAGTATTACCCAACTCAACTATGATCGCTCCATCTCGCCATTCAACATCCAAGACGAGTTTGATTTGCCAAATTTCACACGTGAAGAGGTAGAAGAACTCCTTGGACAATATACAACTGAAGTCGGACAAGCCTTCGCCCCCGAAGTTATTACATCTATCTACAAACAAACTGGGGGGCAACCCGTACTTGTCAACCGTCTTGCGCAGATACTCACAGAAGAGATGGACATCCCGAAAACCCAACCGATTACTATGTCGCACTTTACGACAGCACACACCCAACTGCTGCGAGGCAGAAACACTAACATAGAGCATTTGACAACCAATATGCGCAAGGACCCGCGCTTTGAAAAAATTCTCATGCGAATTACAGCATACGAGGATGGACTTGATTTCAATCTACACGATGAACTCCTTAATGAACTTGCCACTTACGGTGTCATTTCTGAAGGGGTGGACCGCATGTGCGAAATCGCCAACCCGATTTATCTATATTCCATCCTACGCGCCTTTAAACCGACAGTGAACGGGTTAGAAGAGGTATACTTCCCTGAAGACAACATCACAGGTTTCCAGACTTACCTCACAGACACCGGACAGATTGCCATGCAACCGTTACTGGATAATTTTTCTAACTTTATCGCGCGCGCGGGTTTCCGGATTCTGCAAGTGCCGCAAACGCCGCAAGAATCTGTCGGAAGACATCTCCTGCTCACCTATCTTGACCAGTTTGTTCAAATAGTGGGCGGTAACATGCTCCTTGAAGTGCAAACAGGCCGCGGTAGAATAGATTTATGCATCCTCCACAACCAACGAAAATACATCGTTGAGACCAAGATTTGGAGAGGTGAGAACCGTTATCAAGCAGGCAAAAGGCAACTCGCGGCGTATCTCAAGTTGGAGAAGGCACTCGAAGGATACTACGTCGTCTTTGACCACCGCGATATCCCAGAGCCCCGGATAGAGACAGAGACAGTCGAAGGTGTCACGATCCGGAGTTACGTCATTCCAGTGATACAAAAAAAGCCCTCAGATAGGAGGAACCTATAATGCTTAAACACATCATAGATCCCGAAGTTGAAGAATACGAGGATGTCTACAATGACCATGAATACTTCGCAGCCCAAGAGATGCAGCAACGAGAGGGAATGCTCTTAAAGCAGGGCAAAGAATTCAAAGCCTCCGTCTGGCTAACAGATGAAGATGTCGAGGTTTTGATAAAACTTGCTGAGGAACGCGGTATGCTCCCGGGTAAACTGATTGACGAATGGATTTATGAGCGTATTAATGAAGCGTTAGACCGCTGGACCTAACCTTCAATCAGAAAATGCAACGCGTCTGTAGATGTCTTGTAAGGGGAGTTTACATCCGATGGAATTGAGTAGTAGCACATCTTCATGTCCGTGAAACTCGGTCTGCACCCACTGTGTCTTGAGAAGGCGATACTGTTCGACGCGAATTCTGTCCTGTGAAACGAGGATGTATTCTTGCAGGGATGCAAGTTCTTGATAGTGCGCAAATTTGTCACCTCTGTCATACATTTCCGTCGACGGTGAAAGCACCTCTACAACAAGAATTGGGTTAAGAAGCGTATCAAAGACGTTATCCTCAAATTCGGGTTCACCACAGAAAACGACGACATCCGGGTAAAAATAGGCACCTTTCGGGCTGGTCTTCACGCGCATATCGTTGCTAATGACCTGACACTTGTGTCCCCTCAGTTGGATATTCAGTTCAGTGAGTATATCTGCTGTGAGGAGTGTATGCGCGAGACTTGCGCCGGACATTGCAAGTATTTCTCCGTTAATATATTCACTTTTCAGTGTTGCCTTCCGTTCCGAGACGAGGTATTCCTCGGGGGTAAAGATGGTTTCTGCTGCGAGAGATGACATGCGTGCCTCCGTGAATTCGTTTGACGAACTTCGAGTTCTTACTGTTAGATTATAGCATGTGATCGATCAAAATTTCAACAAATTGCAAAATCAATTTGACACAAGCAAAGTTTTCATAGTACCTTTTAGTCAGAATGCCGCAAGCGATCGGCGCACAAAAGCACCAGTTTCAAGCCATATCTGCAGCAGAACGGAGAAATCAACAATGAACCCCGCAAATTGGACAGAAGCCGATTCACGCAATGCCAAACGCCTCTGGGCGGAATACCAGAAACAGCACGATATTACTGAACGGATTGGACAGACCGCCGGCATCGATCCAAAAAGCGGGCGGATTTGGTTCGGAGACTCCATTTCGGAGATCGTGAAACATCGGCGAGCTGAAGGAATGACTTCTCCCCTTTTCTTTGAACTCGTCGGCTTTAAAGCCTATTTTCGGAAGGGCGGGCATCAATGATACATGGTACGGTGTCGAATAGAGGCGTACCAATGATCACCCTCTTTATCGCCGGACAAGAGTGGGCAGCGACGATTGACACAGGTTTTAATGGAGATCTGGAATTGCCTGAAGCCCTACGAAGTGTTTTGAAACCTGAATATGTCGGAAAAGTGACTTCTTCATTAGCTGGCGGACAAACAATTGAGGAGGACGTTTATTTGGTCGATTTCCAGTTTGATGGCCAGATCGTTCAAGCAAGAGCAACTTTCGTGGCCAATGGTGAGATTCTTATAGGGACCCATTTGCTACGGGAATATCGCCTACAGATTGATTTTGTCAGGCGAACCGTTGTATTGGAACGGGATCTCATTATTGAAGCATCGATCGATTAGCCCTCCGGACATTATATGTGTCGTAGCGCGGTCCCATTTCCTTTTTTCTTCTAACCGGGCATTATGTGTATACTTTTAAAAAGGGGAGATTCTATATGTCTCATCGCCATAAGGTTTTCGTAAGTTATCATCATAAGAACGATCAAAAGTATAAAGATCTGTTTGGCGAATTATTTTCAGAGGTTCACGACATCATGGAGTCGAGATCCGTCCAAGATGATGATATCGATCCCAACACCAAGACAGAAACTGTCCGTCAAATAATCCGGGACGATTACCTCCAAGATTCGACGGTGACGGTGGTTTTGATTGGTACAGAAACGTGGAAAAGAAAACACGTAGATTGGGAAATATCGGCGAGCATCAGTCACACAAAAGCGAGTGACCGTTCTGGACTTATCGGTATTTTCTTACCTACCCATCCCGATTATGGTAAGGCTGAACCCAATCCTTACATCATGCCTCCACGTCTGTATCGTAATGTAGAATGTGGTTTTGCAAAGTTGTACACTTGGATATCTAACCCTCAGCACGTACAGGCGTGGATACATAAGGCCTTCAAGCGGAGAAAACAGAAGAATCTTAATCCCCACAATTCCGATCCGCTGTTTGGCAAAAACCGTACTGGAGATAGTTGGCAAAAATGAAATTCTCAAATTGGGTTGAAAAATGGGGAATGACTTCTCTGAAGATCACACCTCCTTTCCTACAAATGGAGTGGACCCCAAAAGCAGCTGACAAAAACGCTGCATGGGCACTCTATATCGAATTGTTAACACGGATTACCGCACAACCGTTACCCGTTGAATATGGCGATGAAAAAACGGCCTTAGATAGCGTCTATTCACTGTTTGTAACCACGAGAGAAGTTATCAGAGAATACGGGCCAGAGTGTATTAACTTCACAAAAATCGCGATTGTTGTTCTTAATCAAGTTGTTCGCCCATTTACTGCAAAGTGGCATCGGAAAAGTCTGGCAGGCGACCTTGAGGACGAAACGGAACGTGCCGTTTTCCGCCAAGAACTCACCGCGCTGCAGGAGGAGTTACGCAAGTATTCTCGAATGTTAGCGGATATCGCTGAGGTTGAGGATTTAACTGAGATTGAAGATACAAATAGTGGATAAATATTAATGATTCATGTCGATTCGTAATTTTGCTCAAAAAATTTAACTTGTATAAAGATTGAAAATGTGGTAACTTTAATATATCATTGCTTTGAAGTTGATCACCGAAACTTGAAAATGAATTAGGAGAATTTAGAAGTGGAGATAAAAGACGAAGCCCAGACTGTAGATATATTATTCTCAGGAAGTAGGAAGCAATATAAAATTCCTATTTATCAACGGCGTTACGTTTGGAATCGAAAGAATTGGGATAACCTCTGGATCGATGTTAAACATAGGTCATCTAATGGGCTTTTTACCGGCATCATTGTGACACGCCTACAAGACGATCCAGGTGATTTAGAAATCTATGATGTCATTGATGGGCAGCAGCGTCTTACAACTTTTCAAATTATTCTTTGCGTCATTAGGTAGTGTTTACATTCTAAAAGTATTGACATTTGGTATCGGGTTTCGTATAC
>VXPE01000061.1 GCA_009839745.1 Candidatus Poribacteria bacterium | reverse complement strand
ACCTGCTTTTCTGCTTTTCTGCATCTTAATTCTTAAAATTGTCCAAACTTTAGTACTATACTCATAACTGCTAAGAAAATGTAAACACTACCTAACAAACCAAACATTGTTGTTGAGGGTAGAGATGATGAAGTCATCTATGGGACTGTGGTAGACTATTTGGGAAGATTTAATGTAGGTCTATTCAGCGCGGGTTGTAAAGAAACTCTACTCTGTCTTTATGAACAACTTTCTTATTATGAAAACAGAGGTGACTTCAGGCATGCTCCTGTTGTTTTTATTGCTGACCGCGATATGTGGTTATTCAGGGGTATTCCAGTTCAATATGATGATATTATTTGGACGGAGGGCTATAGCATTGAAAACGATCTATATTCCCATGCTAAACTAAGAAGACGTATAGGACGTAACTCAGAATATGAACAGGTGTTAGACTCAATTTGTGCTTGGTTCGCATACAAAGTGGAAGAATATTTAGCAAAAAATCCACCGCCGCCCAGGAAAATTTTTCAATCTGTCCGTGATGAGGAACATGTGCATATAAATTTTCATTGTAACCGTATTATTCCGGATGGACAGACCGAATTAGCCTCCGGTTTGGAATCTCTTCCTTCAGGTCATCAAAGAGTTAAAGAAGTAAGGGATAATTACCATCTTCAGCTTCGAGGTAAGACTCTTTTTGAATTACTTGTCCGTTTTTTGAGTAGACCCAAACATGGATTTAAAAAGGCAAGTGTTAATGCTTATGCCTTGTACAACGATGCGATCACGGTCCCTGAGTCAAATCAATTGTTTTCTCGAGTAGCAAAAGAGGTACAGGAAAAACTGCATGAACAAAATCAAAAAATAGCAACACAACAATCGCTTCCTGATATATCTCAATAACCGCAGAAGGAACCATTTGAAAATGCCGAACCGCAGAAAAGTCCTTATCACCGGGGCATCCGGCTATATCGCCGGACGGATGCTCCCCGAATTTCGTGAACGTTATGAACTCGTCCTGTTAGACGTGAAAACCACGAATCGGCAGGGAGATGAGGTCGAAGGCGTTCAAATTGCTGAACTCACCGACCCCGATCGCGACGCATATAAACACCACTTTGAAGGCGTTGATGCAGTCGTCCACTGTGCATTTAAGGGCGGTAGTTTTGAGAACGAACTTGCCAACGTCCAGATGGCATACAATCTTTATCAGACCTGTATTGAGACCGATGTCCGACGCGTCGTCGTCTGTAGTTCCAACCACGCCGCCGACTATTACGAGCGGCTTATCTGGGCAGATAAATGGGATGTAGTGACCCCAGAGATGCGTCCGCTCTCCGATAACTTCTACGGATGGGCAAAAGAGGCATACGAGCACCTCGGCTTTGTCTTTGCGACGGGACACGTTGCGGGTAAGAAATTACAGAACGTCCAACTTCGCATCGGTGGACCGCGTGAGACCGATATGGCGAATTCTTCAGCAGACGATTTGAAGGCGATGCACCGAGGCCTCGGCGCGTATTTGAGCATCCGAGATCAGGTCCAACTTTTCGTCAAGAGCATTGAGACGGAGAACATAGCGGACGAAAACGGGATCCCGTTCCAGATTTTCTACGGCATCAGCGACAATACGCATAAATTCTGGAGTATCGCCAATGCACGAAACGTCATAGGCTATGCCCCGGAGGACGACAGCCAACGCCGTTTTGCTGACCGCTTGGCAGAATTATTACAACAGGCGAAAAAGACATAGCCAGATTTTCTTTGTAGGAGCGACCTTTGGTCGCGATCCCTGTTAGAGGACCTGCGACGGACGTTTTTGCATCACCGGAATCACGTAACTCCGAATCTTCACACCGTCCATTGTTTCTGTCTCTACCCGTGGTTCTGGATTTTGACGGTGATCGAAGACGACATAGTACCCTTCTACGGCATCTTCCAATTGAATATAGGCTGATAGTTGCTTTTTGCCAGCCTCGTAGTATTGGGATCCCTCCCATATTTTTGTCTCAACAATATATTTTCGCGCTTGATGGAAAATCGCTATATCCATTTTGCCGCGTCCCGTTTGCCCTTCAAGGTAGATGTTCCCTTGCACCAATTGGACAAACTGATCCAGATACGCATAGAGGAGATACTGCCCAACAAACTCTTTCGGGGTATCTGGGACTTGCAGGATTCTGAAACCTGCGCGGGCGATAAAATCGCGAAAGTTATCAAGGAGTAAGTCCATCTCAATCTGCCCTGCGGGCGTGAGGTAATCAACCAGGTCAGGGCTGGTGCTCTCAGAAAAATATTCCTGCTCTAACCCATTCACGAGAGGCTTGAACGTCTGCAAGATACGTTGTTGATAAATTGGATTGAGAATTTCACACATCCCGTCAGTGCCTTTTGCGATAACGCCATACGTAGCCAGTTCATTGATGATATCATTGTCCAAACTGAAGGGTAACCCTCTCTCATAAGAGGCGATACGCATGAGGAGGTTTTCAAATCGTCGGTCTCTGCGGATATTGGTCAGCAGATGCTCAATGTTCGTGTTTCGTTCGTGCAGAAGTTGGGTATGCGCGGCTGCAAAGTGTGGCATCGTAATTATTTCAGTTTTCGGGATGTCCATCTCTTCGGTAAGAATCTGTGCACATCGGTTGACGAGGAAGGGCTGCCCGGCAGTCTGCTTATAGAGGGCTTTGATGACTTCTGGCGCGAAGGTCTGTCCAACTTCGTCGGTATACTGCGCGAGCAGATCGCCTACCTGTTCGCGCGTGAAGTTGGGCAAGTGGAACTCATCTTGGATGTTGAACGGCGAGATGGATCGATTATAGTCAAGTTGGGTGATGTTTTTGACCCCAACGATCCCGACGCTATGTGGGCATCGTATTTTACCCGACAGATAGATGTCACGGAGCACACGAAGAAACCCCGTCACGGCACCGCGTGGAATGGCATCAAATTCGTCAATGATGAGAACGACCCGTTGGTTCTCTAAGAGTCCAGCTAGCTGTCTAAAGAACCTTCGCAAGGAGAGGTGGTTCGTGAATTGCGCATTCTCCGAAAACTGCGTGAGTGCCTCAGGCAGTGCCTCGCCGTGTTCTTGGCAAACATCTACTATTTTCTCATGAAGGTCCTCTGTGAGCCCACCGTAAAACTCGGCAGGCGTGCAGCCCTCATACACCTCAAAATTGAGGTGTATGGGGAAGTAGGTTGAATCTTTAGCGGCGAGTTCTGCGAGTGCTAATTGGAAGAAAGTGGTTTTACCCGTCTGCCGGGGCGAGAAAAGGACGATATACTTCCCTTCTTTGACGCGCCTAATAAAATCAGCAACCTCTGCTGTCCGAGGGACAAGGTAGTTATCTTCAGGATATAGACGGCCTTGGGTCCCGAAGCGTCGCGTTTTTTTTAGCATATCATTCACAGCTCCAAACTTCGTGTTGGCTATCGGTTGTCAGTACCAGGGTTTCCCTGGGGCATGTAATGGATCCTGATTACGAGAGCAGCTTATCACATCCATCATATAAATCACAGTTCAGACTTTTACTGATGGCTGATTGCTAAAAATTATACACCCGTTTCCAAAGTTTTTCAAACGAAAAACGGGGTGAGGTGTTCTCGGAGTTGGAGTCGTGCGTTGCGGAGGTGTGATTTGATGGTGCCTTCAGAGCGTTTCAAATTGCGTCAAGTCCTTTGTCGTCTCTGCGTTTTTGACGCGTCCATAATTGTCAATTTACTTTCTCCACTTTGATGGTATTTTCGGGTGGAATGCGAATAGGTTTCTCTTGTGTTCCTGTGTAGATTGTGTAGGTTTCTATAGGGCAGAGGGTAATCTGTGTGCCAACCTTTAGGAAACTTTCAAACCACCAAGCGTTCTCACCGCGGACGTGAAAGGTGTATTCATCCCCCGCCTGCGTCCGCCCAGTAATGCGGACGTTTTCCGTATTGACTCGGTGTCGATCAGAGATTGTGAGAAGAATGTCTGCTTTCATAACAGCTCCTAAAATTACGCCTAAAACGATTTTTCATTCGCTCCGTCTTTGGGGGATAAGCCTCCTCACTTTCAGTGTGTCTCCGCAGGGATCTCGTCTGCACGCGTGTTTCGCACACGATATATCCAAACATAGTCAACCCCATTTAACCTCACCACGTGTTCGAGTTCACGGTGAAGATCACTGCGGCGTAGCAAAACGGATGGCGGGTTGCCACCTTCAGGGAGGCGATCCACAGGGGTGCCTTGAATCTGTCTACCGCGGACGTACTCGACATCATAATCGAAATCAATGTTGTGCCGAAAAGTGTTGCTGTTGCGTCGCCTCCATGTGTTTCCGACGAAATACTTATTCAGGTTACTGCTAAACCGACTCAATCGTACTTGTAGGTCTGGCGCGTCCGGTTTCGCATTGAGATAAGCCGCGGCAACATCTAATCCGACGCCACCGCCGACACTCGTGTTTTTCGCAACCCACTGCGCGGGTAAAAGAGGAAAATGATAGGTGGCGTAATACGGATGGAGTTTCAGGACGGGCACGGCTTGTAAAACAATGACGGTCAGCAGCAAAAGGAAACGGAGGTATTTTCTTGAGAAGTATTGTGTCATGTAAATTGCCCCCATTGCCGAAAGGAGACTCACAGCAGGAAGAAAAATGACGAGATACCGGGCAATCTTCTTGGCGACGAAACTCAGCCCGATGCCGTAAAAGAGCAGAAAGAGAAGAAGCACGACCGCTATACGAAATGCCTTCTTCTCCTGATGTCTTTGCCGCCAAACACCGTAGATCGCCAAAAAAGTGAGTGGAAGGGTCAAAGGCGCGCTCCAAACAAAACACATTACTGGATAATACAGGTACCCCGGGTTATAACGGATATTTCCTAAAAATAACTTTGGCCATTCATGTGCATTTGTCAAGGCATCATACATACGTTCGAAAACCGAAACGGCTGCGGCGCATGAGAGTCCGGCAATCAGAATCAGTCCTCCGACAAGAATTAAGATTTCCGTTAGACGGAATGCGACGGGTGCTGTCAGTTTTTTCCCGCTCCATAAAAGAATTCCTCCACATCCGAGGAACAGTAGCGCGGATATTAGAAGTTTGCCAAACGTGAACGTCCACAAATACGGCCAAACGCAAAGCACGGTCAGCAACGTCACTGAAGAAAAAAACAGTGTGCTTATGAGTAGTTGCTTCCCTGAGAAATGGCGTTGTTTCACATACCAAAAGAGTAGCACAGGGAGAAATAGAAGGAATGCCCCCGCATGGCTTTTCGTCAGACACGCCAATCCAAAGCATATCCCTGAAGCAACCAAATCTCGTCTCCGTTGGGGGCCGCCTTCCAAATAGCAGAACCACAGCAACACCGTTAAAAAAAGGAATTCTGCCGTTAAAATGTCTGTATGAACCTTCCGGCTTTCGGCAATCAAAAAAGGGTCAATGGATAAGAAAAGGACACTCATCCCCGCAAACACTCCGCCAAGCAGACGATACAACAACACTCCCGCCAGCAAAATGAGAACACCCGAGAGATACGCAATCGGAAGACGCAGTCGTCTGAGGATCGGGGGAGAGAAAAACTCAATAGAATTCGCCCACTCTGAGCCCGAATGTTTCCCCGAAGACATCCAAATGGCAGCACCGCCGAGCCACATGGTTGTTACGCCGGGGTGATGTGTCGTCAGGGTCTCAGAGAATTGCCCGTTTTCCAGGGCGGAAACAAAGGTGCGAGAACGGCGCATCCACAGACTCTCGTCACTTGACCAGTGTGCGGAAAGCGACAACAGGCGAGGCAAAAAGGTGAGTAGCACCAAAAACAACAGAAAAACACCTATAGAAATCCGGTTACGCACGTTTTTTCCTCCTTGTATTTTTCTCTCTTTCAGGTACCGTTATTGAGGGGCAGGTGTTTTGTGTTTAGAATAGAACCCCCAAGCGATGCTCGCCAGAAGAATCTCGGCACTCATCACCCACACCCGTGAGAGGAGTGCCACCAGCGTCGCATTTGCGGGGGGCAGACACAACGTTAACAAAACACTCAAGAGCCCTTCTCGGATGCCTAACCCACCGGGGGATACCAGACTCAGTACCCCAAGGCTCCACGCCAAGGGATAGATGCCTATTATCATCAGAAGATGGCTCCGTTGAATCGAGGGAACCATGCTTTTGATAAAGAGAAAAAAGGCAATTCCAAAGTAACCCCACAGCAGAATATACACGCAGAGAAGACCGAGCCCCTGGCGTGTTACCGACACGCAAAAAAGTATACGGATGCCTTCTTGAAGTCCTGGCATTTTGCTGAAAAAAGGACCTTTCTGCAATAACATCGCAACGGCACATACCCCAAAAATTATTACAATCGCAATTCCCAGGAGGATCGGGGCGTTTCGGCGGAAAAATGCCCACCCGTTATGCAAGAGGGGGGTTGCTGAAGGCGACAGGAAAACAGGAACTCCCATGCAGACCCCGAGCGCACACTGAAGCACCACAGATTGCAGCGTGCTGACAACCGCAGGAGTTTTCGAGAGTTCCAGCGGGCGACAGAGGACGAGGATACTCGCAAACTGCCCGACTTTGCCGGGGAAGTATTTGCCTAATTGGGAGAGTTGGAAAAGTGTCCAAACTGATCGAAAGGAGACATGCGTTTGTGAGGCAGAACAGTAGAGTGTTCGCCAGGGGTAAACCAATAGCGTCCGATACCCGAGAAGAAAAACAAGAGACGTTAGCAACCAGAACGGCTGGAACACAACGGTTTCGCCGTCAAGTCCTATAAGGAGGCTATAAAACCGCTTGATGAGAAAGCAAAGAATCACCACTGCGAGAAGATGCCCCGCGTGTCGTAACAATCGTGAGTCCTTCATTTTTTCTCCCGGTTTTTTTTAGATGCTTTCTCCGGCTGTATCTGCCGTTCCAGTCGAGAGATTAGTCCAATAAGAAGTTCGCCCAATAATCCGATGGAGAAAAACTGTGCCCCTAAAATTATCATCAAAAGAGACAGCAGCAGCAAGGGACGGAAACCGACACCCCCTTCCACGAGCCATAAAAACGCGAGATAGAAACCTATGAGCACGCCTGTAAAAGCAACGAGGGCACCGATCGTGCCGAAAATATGGAGGGGACGTTTGAGGTATTTCGTCAGAAACAAAACGGTGATGAGGTCAAAGAAGCCTTTTGGTATCCGATTCAACCCATATTTAGAGACCCCAAACCGCCGCGGGTGATGTTTTACTTTGACTTCTCCGACAGAAAAGCCTGCCTGATGCGCCAGTATGGGGATATACCGATGCAAGTCCCCATAGAGATAGAGTTCTTTCACCACTTCCGCACGATAGGCTTTAAAACCGCAATTCATGTCGTGGAGTTTGACTCCCGTGAACACGGAGGTGATACGATTAAAAATCAAAGAGAAGGCGCGTTTTTCAAACGGATCCTTACGGGGATACTTCCAACCTGAAACGACATCGTAGTTTTTGCTGTTTAGAACTTCCAACAACTTCGGTATTTCCTTGGGATCATCCTGTAAGTCTGCGTCCAGTGTGATAACTATATCTCCTGTTGCCGCAGCGAAACCTGCCATGAGTGCTTCTGCCTTCCCCCGATTCCGTCTGAAATGGATGACAAGAACCTGAAAACATTGCGAATCTCTAGAGAGTGCATCCAAGACTTCGGTGCTGCCATCCGTGCTACCATCGTTGATAAAAATGACTTCGCAAACCGGGTAAGCGAGCATTTTTAAGGCAGTTTGAAGCTGCTGCAACAAGACAGGAAGGGATTCAACTTCATTATATGCCGGGATCACTATAGAGAGTTGAGGATATTCAGATATTGCTGTTGACACAAGATAGATAAACGTCCTTGATTTGTTCACTCACCTTCTCCCAAGTGAGTTCATTGAGAATTCGCTGTTGTCCTGCCCGACCCAGTTGTTCTCGTTTTCTCTGATCTGTTAACAATGTAATGAGGGCAGCCGCCAACTCACTGGCGTTCTTTTCCGCGACTAAAACACCTGTTTCACCATCTTTGACGACGACTGGGATACCAGAGATGTTGGAGGCGACGACGGGTTTACTGCACGCCATTGCTTCCAGTATCACATTCGGGCAGCCATCCACGTTGCCTTTGGGATCAAAGACGGCCGGGAGGGTAAAAATGTCGCAGAGGTGAAAATACTTCGGCACCTCAGAACGGGGGAGCCTGCCAGGGAATCTAATGCTCGCAGAAAGACCGAGTTCTGTCGCCAGCGTTTTCAGTCTTTGAAGATCCGTACCATCGCCGCCGATGATGAGGGTGAACTTTTGCACTTTCTCATGAACCAACGGGAGTGCCTGAATCAGAATGTCAAACCCCTTTTTCAAAACAACGCGCCCCAATGCGAAAACGACCTGATCCCCTTCCGGAACCGACAGATGCTGGCGGAGGGCAACTCGTTGTGCGTTCGATGGTTCAGGAAACAGACGCGGGTGACTCCCGTTGGGGATCAAACGCATTTTCCCCGCTGGCACTCCAAAGGCTTCTAAATCGGCAAAAAATGCCGGGGTCACACTCGTTACCATTGTTGCGTTCTTCAGCGTCCAGCACGCCATAAAGCGGAAAACGAGATTCTGTTTGGCGATGAAAATATCTGAACCCCGCAACGCAACCATTAAGGGAACTTTACACAACTTGCTGATGACAGCTCCGATGAAACCGTTGGGCAAAAGCCAAAACGCATGAAGCAGGTCAAAGTGCTGCTTGCGGTGCAACCAAAAGAGGTGAAATATACCCGACAGGAACATGAACGGTGAGAGCAGATAGACATATTTTTTCAACTCACAATCGTTGACAAGCGTGTTTGAATACCCCAAACGCTGTAAGTTCCGTGGGAAAAAATAACGATAAGTTTTCAGTGTCACGCCGTGATCTGCCGCAGTCCGAGCGAACTGGGGTGTATCCGGTGTGAGGACTGTCACATCAATACCATTTCTCTGGAGCGTCTCCGCTGTCATTTCAACAAAAGGAGCCGTTGTGTCATTCGGAAAGCGCGGATACGCATGCGTGAGCAGACACACTTTCATCTCATTCCCTCCGTTTCCACCCGGTAAATCCACGCGAGATTCAGTCCATTGATAGTGATAACATGTTCTAATGTGCCGCCTTTTACGCCTTCTTGAGGTACCCACCCGATTTGTGAATCTCGGATATAGATCACTTCATAATCGGTGTTCGGGAGTATGACAGGGGCTCCAATACGTGTTTTGTCGGTACGGTATGTACGCCCCTTAAAATAGTACTGAAAGTATTCTGAACCCAGATCCGAGACTTGTACGGGTATCTGTCCAGCGTCTGATTTTTGGTTCATATACACTGCAGCGAGATAGACACCCGAAGGATCGTTCACGGTGATAATTTTTGTCAGGTCGGCAACCTTCCAACAGAGATTATAGTAGGTGCCATAAAAGGGGCGCAGGGCGAGAACAGGCAGGACTTGGATAAAAAAGAAAACAAGACATGAGATGGCAATGAACGCTGTTTTCAGCGTGCCGGGTCGCTGGCGAAAATGGGCGTGAATCTGTGAGCCACCCCATCGAAGGGCTTCCACAAAACCGATGGCGGAGAGTATTTCCAACAGCGGAAAGACAGGTAACAGATAACGAGCGAATTTTTTATCTGTTAGGGAGAAACACACCGTAAAAAGCAAAACACCCGAAACGAGAATGAGTGCAATTTTGAATTGGAGCGTCGCCGCTTTTGAACGTTTTCGTTGTTTCCATAGGAAAAAACAGGCAAAGCATACCAAAGGAAGCATCAACGGCGTGCTTTTGATCGTCAGGACTAGGGGATAGAACAACCAGCCCGGATCATTGACGACTTTTCCGAGAAAGAAGTGTTCCACCTCATGCGGGGTCAAGACGGCCCAACCGACGCGATCAAAGACCAACCACACAGTTTGTAGTGAACGTATGCAGGTGACACCCAGGGCAGCGAGAGAGACCCAGAATGAAAAACTTTTCAGCGAGAGTGTTTTCTTGTTTACCGCTCTGGATAATGCATAGGTGCTCACGAATAAATAAACGACAAGAATGCCAAAAGGGAGCGTCCAAAAAACGGGCCAGATGAAGAGTGTGGTTATCGCAGCAGAATTGAGGAAACACAGGACCACAGCGAGGTCTGGTAAAAAACTTCTCGCGCGTTTCTCCTGGTGACGGAATAAGAAGAGACAGAGCGGCATCCATAACAAGAGTATCAGGGCGTAACTTTTGCTCATGAGTGCCAATCCGAAAGTGATACCCGCAAATATGAGCACTCGGTGGCGGCTGCGGTTTTGACAATAAATGAGCAACAGCACCACCGTGAGCAGGATAAAGGTGGTGGCGAGGGCATCTGTATGGACGCGCCGCGTCTGTGCTAAAAAGAAAGGGGAATAGGCAAGGCACGCAAAACTTGCCGGCACTATCCACTTCCCAAAGAGTTGATAGAGTAAGAAACAGGCGATACCAATGCCCAACCAGACAACGATGCCGATAAACCAACGGGCATAAGCGAGGTTTTCAACATTCACGAATGTTTCTGTAAAAAATGTGCGCAGCCCCGCAAGCCACATCGTCGTCACACCCGGGTGGTAGGCAATAAGCGTTTCGGAATACGCCCCTTTTTTCACAGCAGACATGAATTGGGCACTTCGACGAAGCCAACGGGTTTCATCGCTTGACCAGTGTGCCTCTAAAGAGAGGAAACGTGGGATCGCTGCTATCAAAAAAAGACAGAGACCTAAGAGAATAAGGCGTGTTTTCATCAGTTTTTGTCTCTATCTATAAATGGAAGGCGTATTGCCATCCGAGGATGAGTCGCCATGCCGTTGTTAATTGTGTTCCCGTGACATCTTGATAAAGAGGCAATATCCATTCAACAGCAAGACGTTGTCCTGCCAATGGACCCCGAGGAACCATAAGATTGCTTGAAATCGCGAGGTCCAGCCGGCTACCGCCCCGAAAGTCTGGACGGTGACTTGGACTCATGTTTGGATTTAAGTCGGGATGGCTACCGTGTATATTTCCCTCGTGTGAAAAGAGAACTCTACCGCTGAAACTGATCCAACCGTTTATCTGTCGTGCGCCCCATGCCGTGGCGGTGAAAGCGTTTCCGTACCGATACCCTCCAGTATTGGTATGAAGTGGAAACATACCACGCAGTTGGCTACCATAAGACCAGTTTCCGTGATACCCAAAAAGCGTAACACCCGGACGGGCTTCAAACGAACCACTCCCCAGTTGCATCGGATAGGGGAATAGGTCTCCATTCTCACTCGTTTCTTCAATGCTACCCGTCGGAATGGATACGCCCGCGTTTAAAAGGATCATCAAGCGGTGTCTTTTCCAGAACGTGAGTAAAACCTCAAGTTTCATATCCCCCATACCACCACTTGACATCTCGTGGGGCGCGGGGGGATGTTTATGGCTACCGTGGATGTGTCGGTCTGCCCCCTCCATCTTCATCTGGCGTTGCTGATAACTCGTCATTGCCATGAGGGTGATTTTATCATGCGGCGCGATCATGCCACCGAGTGTATGCATCTGCATCTGCATCGTGGTCGGGGACATCATAAAGTCTTTTAAGACATCCACAGTCTCTATGGCAGTGGTACCCGATTGTAGCCCTCGCATATCCATCGCCATAAACCTATAAGAGAGCATCACTTCGCCGGTTTTATGTGCGTGGTCGCCCATTACGCCGATCGGCGCATGACTATCAGGACGGGATTTGGGTGTATCTGCGGGTGTACAAATGAGCGGGTGGAAAAACAGACAACAGGTTAAAAGTAAATAGTAACTTCTCAAAAAATTCTCCTTAGTTCTCGAATCGGAGTGCATCAATAGGTGTCAACCGTGCTGCTCGCATGGCAGGATAGACCCCAAAAATGATACCCATGAAGACGGAAAAGACAACCGATGTCAGCATCCACGGCACGGAGAGAACGACGGGCCATTCATCCACAATGGGGAGAATACGCACGGCGAGACGTGCCATACCTTGCGCCGCAAGCCAACCTCCCACGATACCGAGTACCCCACCACAAAAACATAGACAGATCGACTCTGTTAAGAATTGTCCAAAGATGTGAATACGTTTCGCTCCAACCGATTTTCGCAATCCTATCTCTCGGGTCTTTTCACCAACAGAAACAAGGCAGATATTCATAATGCCGATCCCGCTGACGAATAGCGAAAAACCTGCGATGCTGCCCAAGGCGATTTTTATCATCTTTTGGATGTGTTCCAAGCGTCTGAGAGTCCGTTTCGGTATCCGATAGGAGATAAAGTCTTTGGTCCCCCGGTGTCGCTTCTGTAGCACATCTCGAACAGAATCAATCACACCAGAGACATCTGCACCTTTGTGAAAAAAGACAAGCAAGTACTCAATATACCGAATGCCAGAGAGGCGTTGCTGATGCGTTGTGAGTGGGACACAGACTATATCGTCCAATGAGGTGTAACTGCGGAGACTTCTGCCTTTAGGTGCCATGATGCCGATGACGCGGCACCGCACGAAAGGGTGTCGCCAGCGAATTTTTATTTTCACTTCCTGCCCAATGGCATTAATGTTACCGAACAGATCAATCGCGGCTTCAGCACCGAGGACGCACACTTGTGCCGCGGTGTCAATATCCTCTCGTGTAAAAAAACGTCCGTATCGCACATTCCAATGCATGCTTGTGGCATAGTCTGCTGTCACGCCTTCAACATAAGGACGTGTTTGTCCGCCCTGTAGTGCTGTGATGGTCCCTTGATATCCCCTGTTTTTCGGCAAGACGAAGCGGACAGCCGGACATTCTGATTCAATGGCGCGAACATCAGAGTATGTATAACGTTCAGTTGTGCGTCTTACGAATCGACCGCGTTTCCAAATAGAGTGGCGCGTCCTGAAATGGACTTGGTTGGCACCACCAAGTTTCTCAAGGTCTTTTTCTATGAGAAGTTTCGCACCATCGCCAATCGTCATCATGCACAGCACTGACGCAATGCCGATGAAGATACCGAGGATGGAGAGACCCGCACGCAGTCGGTTTTCAATGAGGTGTCTGAAACCCGCAAGTACCGCAGCTTGAAGTTTCATGTTATAGATACGGTCTCATATCCCATAAGAGGATCGTCCCATCAAAACTTGCACTCGCCAAAAGGGTGCCATCCGGCGAAAAGACAAGATCCTGAACATCGGTCGGGTGTCCCCAGAAGCTGGTGATATTTTCACCACTTGCAACATCCCATAAATAAATAGGTGCCTTTTCTGTGTTCCACCACCATGTGCCCGAAGCCATATACCCTCCGCAAGGCGAAAATGCCAAAGCAAACTGCCGACGATATTCTCGGGGTAAGAGGATGACCCTGTGAGTTTCATAGGTCTTCGCATCCCATAACCGAATTCCGCCCTCCATACCTGCGGCAAGGAAATTACCATCTGGGGAGAACGTGATCGTCCGAATTAGAGTCTGACGGTAACGGGGTGCTTCTCCTTGCAGTACCGCTTTAATTGTATCCGCGTCCCCTTTATAGACATTCGCATTTAATCTCGGTGTTGTCGGCAGTGAATCGGTAGACAATGGTGGACTTAACCAAAGCGAGATGATTTCTTTGCTTGACGTAACGTCCCACACCCGGGCGGTTTGATCCCTTGAGACGCTCGCCAATCTTTTTTCATCAGGTGAGAATGCCAGGCCCACTATCGAATCCGTATGTCCTGCAAGAACAATTTCTTTTCCTTCACGCTTCCATACGCATACTTTTCCGTCTGTATCCCCACTGGCCCAAACGCTGCCTTTCGGGGCAAACACGGCTTCATAGACACTTTTCTCATGTGCCTTGCATGTGGCAATTGTCTGATCTGTTCCAACATCCCACACAGTGAGTATGTTTTTTTTCATACCGAGCGCGAGAATGTTTCCCGTTGAGCAGATATAGATCGAAACGATTCGCGTCGCTTCATCAAAGTATTTCGGCGGATGTTGACGTTTCTCATTTACATCCCAGGATGCAAGGGCACCATCCATCTCAACCGAAGTGAGCGTTTGTCCGTCGCGCGAGAATGTAAGTGACTGAGGGGAGGACGTATGCCCCGAAATCGTGGAAGCTGTATTTGATCGCCTCTCCCACACTTTGAAATCCCGTTCCCCCGCGACTGCCAGATGTGTCCCGTTTGAAAAACATCTGCCCGTAATCTTTCCACGGTGCTCAAACGTATCTATTTTTTCTCGATTTTTCACATCCCATATAGCGATACTGTGTTTGTAAATCGCCGCGGCCAGCAGGGTGCCTTCCGGCGTATAGGCGGGTATGACGGGGTTCCTTGAATATTGAACGGGGTGCCCCATCTGATGTGCAGTGCTGACTTGCCACTGCTGTAAAGTGCCTTTTCCATCTCCAGTGGTGATGAACCGACTGCAAGGAGAGATTGCCATGGCAACGACTCTTTCAGTATGTCCACGGAGGCAAGCGATACATTCACCTCTTTCAATATCCCATACAGACACAGCATTTTCATGTGTTGCAGCGGCAATCCAGTTTCCAGTGGCGGAAAAAACGAGTGGAATGATGTCAGGGAGCTGAGAGCGATCCCATGTCTTTTCAACATTGAATTTATAGACTTCTTCGCCCGTGTCGGCATGCCAAACATAAACTGGGCCGTATCGGCCTCCGGAGGCGGCAAGATGTTGTCCATCTGGCGAAAAAGCGAGTTGAGAAACTGCATCAAAACTTGCTTCACGATGCATTTTTGAGATGCACTGTTGATTTTGCACGTCCCATACTTTTACATCACCATCCCAATTGCCAGTGGCAAGCAAGTGGCCATCAGGTGAAAATGCCACAGCGGTTATTACACCGCGGGACGTATCCCATACAGCAGTAGGGCACAAGGGGGACATATTGTACAACCAGACTCCAATGTGAGTCCCCACTGCGAGTCTGTTCCTGTCTGGAGAGAAAACCACATCCTGAACGACTCCTCGTCCCAAGCGCGCACGAGCTCCTTTCGGTAACGCCCATGTGAATAGGGCACCTTCGTTATGTGGCACCTGAAGAGAAGGCGTTGGAATTCTATTGTTCAAAAAATCCCCCTTGTGAGTAGACGCAACTGAAGGGATTCGGTAAACCGATTATCCGTATTTGAATTACTCAGTTCTACCATCGGTGCAACCAGAACCGTCGCCGCACATCGTAGAATCGCTATCCTGATTCTTACAATGTGCGCTACAAGTATTACAGGTACAACCGCTGTCACACGATGTGACCGTCTCACAATTACTACAACTTGTGCTGCCACAACTTTCCGTAGTCAAGCATTCACACGGATCCTCGGCAGCAAAACCAGGGGCATCGCTGCCAACACTTGGAACATCGGTTTCTTTACTGCCACAGCAACTTCCTGTCTTCAATTGGGCAATAGTCCCATCGGAACGGATAGCATCTGTGCTTCCACCACAGCAACTTTTCTGTGCCTCGGTCTCTACAACAAAGCCATCATACATCCCCGCGAAAGCGAGTCCGCCAGCAACGAGTAGAACGATTAAAACTTGCCAGAGAGCATTCGGTTTGTTCAAAAAGTTTTTCAGCATTATTGTTAAATCTCCTTAATTATTTTTCCTTCTTATTAAGATTCGTCGTGGACACCGATGGCACCTTACGAATCAAGGTATATCAATTCAGAAGGAGCGTCAGGAAATGCATCCATTCTATAATACAATTTAGGTTAATAATGTCATTCCGGTTCTATGGCAGGCTTCTTCACTCGGTGTTGTCACTACGTCGGATAAAGTTTATCAAAGACAGCACTACCTTGTCAAACCGAAAACGTATCAACTAATCACCGCGACTCAACACAAACGAGCCAACCGGTGCTATTTCACAAAAGGGAAACCCATTACGATTTACCCTTCTTTTTATCGAACTCGGAGAACTCCACATCTAAACCTTCAGCGTTGGCTGCTTCCCAAGCTTCCGCCCAGGCTTTCAACCGCTTCTTCGCCCGAGACAACCGATTTTTCACAACAAACACAGAGACTTCACATACTTCGGCGATCTTCTCATAACGCTCACCTGCAAGTTGCAAGCGAAACATCTTCTGCTCTAATTTAGGCAGTTGCTCGATTGCTGCTGAAACGGCTGTCCATCGTTCTGCCTCTATTGTATAGTCTTGGGCAGTCTGATGGATAACAGCAGTTGCTGCGGATTCGCCTTCAGTCTTATAAACATCAATGTAGCCTTGCGTTGCACCGGGCTTTTTGTGCTTTCGGTGCCATCCGGCGACCAATTGCCTGGCGATACTGAACATCCAGTTCAGAACCTTCTCAGGTTCTTGAAGCGTATGTAAATGTTCTTTTGATTTGAGGAATGTGTCGTTAACCAATTCCTCAGCGTCACACCGATCATTGATTTTGCTGACGATGAACCGATAAAGACGAGGTTTGTGTCGTTTATAAAGTGCATCAAAAGCAGTTTCGTCGCCAGTTAGGATCTGACGGACGAGTTCTGTGTCTCGTCTTTGGTCATCACTCACTTGCCATAGCGTCCTCCAGTTGAAAGCAGTCTCGCAAATCTCAAAAGTTAAAATGAGATTTTTGTGCTTTCATAAACGATGAATGCGGATTTGATAAAAAAGTCTCATGAGGAGCAAAATTTTTTTCTTTTTTCGGCATTCACCCTTGACAATACCAACTGGAGTTTGTAAAATAACGCAAGTTACGATCTTTGTAGCATAACCTGTTAGGTTGTGCCACCCCCTGTATCCCCCGCACGCGGGGGGAGAGGAGGGCGCAAACTGAAAGTTTACGCTACAAAAAAGACGCAGAGTCTTTGCGAATGCCACACGCGCATTCGCCAGTCTGCGCTACAGAACTCCTGAAAATCCTGATTCAGACAATCAACACTCACGTGCCTGATTTACGGGCGAGGGGACCTCGCCCCTACGATAAATCCCTCATCTTGATTAAACTTCGCCAATAAGAGAACCGTCTAATGCCAAACTTTACAGCAGAAGAACTCACCGACATTTGCCTAAACGTCTTCCAAAAATTAAACATCTCAACAGCCGAAGCGGAAGTCGTAACCAAGTCTATGGTGGATGCCAACCGCGTCGGACACGATTCACATGGCGTTATCCACCTCCCGAAATATGTGCGTGAATTGGAAGACGGGTTAATCCAGCCCGGTGCGCCAACGGAGACTTTACACGAATCCGCCTCAATCGCGGTGTTAGATGGGAATTGGGGCTTCGGTCCTGTGATTGCGACGCGTGCCGTTGAATTGGCGATCCAGAAAGCAAAGCAGACGGATATCAGCTCGGTTGCTGTTTCACGGTGCAATGAGGTGGGTAGGTTAGGGGGGTATGCCTGCCTCGCCGCAGATGCGGAGATGATTGGGTTGCTCATGGCGAACGACCATGGCGGTGGCACGTGTGTCGCACCGCACGGTGGCGTTGAAGGACGGCTCTCTACGAATCCGATTGCGTGTGCAGTGCCGTTAGCCAGAACATCTCCGACGAGTTACGTCGAGGGAGATGCATGCCAAACCGACATAATCGAAGAACCGTATAAAAAAATTGTGTTGGATATGTCCACGAGTGTTGTCGCATCGGGGAAGATTCGGGTCAAACAGTATAGAGACGAAGCACTCCCACGCGGATGGCTGATTGACGCTGAAGGTGAGTCAACGACGAATGCAGACGATTTCTATAAAATGCCGCCCGCCGCCTTGCTACCCTTCGGTGGGACGGTTTCAGCGCATAAAGGGTTCGGACTGAGTGTCATCGTTGACATTCTGTCGGGCGCACTCACAGGAGCAGGATGTAGTAAAGGAGAGGATGCCCGCGTCGGTAACGGGCTGTTTGTGCTGGTGATGAACGTTGCGAGTTTTAGAGAGTTTCCCGGGTTCAGCGCGGAGATAGAACGCTTTATCGAATATCTCAAATCCGCAAAGCGTGCTGCTGGGGTCGATGCAATTCGGGTGCCGGGTGAACGCGGGTGGGTGACACAACGCAAACGCGAACGGGACGGCATTCCGATAGATGCCGAGACATGGGCACGCATTCAAGCACTTCTATAACCGCTGACCTGTCTCTGGATGAAATAGATGCGCTTTGTCCATATCGAAGTTGACCGTTAGTTGAGCGTTGTGTTGGGGCATGTTAACAAGATCAGATTGGGCAACGAAACTATTCTTCTCTGTCCGAAGATATAAAAGGGCATGATTTCCGAGCGGCTCAACCAGTTCCACTTGTGTGCCGACACTGTTGCTCCCGTTTTCACCGATATGAATATCCTCCGGACGAATACCGAGCGTCACCGAATCCCCCGCAAGTTTTCCGAGTGCCGACTGCAAGCGATCATTCAGTTCCACTTTGAAGGTTTCAAATCTGAGCATCGGAGCACCGCCATTATTTACGATGCTCGTCTCTATAAAATTCATTGGGGGGGTGCCGATGAATCCGCCGACGAATTGGTTCGCCGGTTTATGATAAAGCGTTCCGGGATCGGCAATCTGCTGGATTTTCCCTTCATTGAGCACCACGATCTGGTCCCCCATCGTCATCGCTTCGACTTGGTCGTGTGTGACGTAGACCATTGTGGCGTTGAGTCGGTCGTGCAGACGACTGATCTCCATCCGCATTTGCACGCGCAGCTTCGCATCGAGGTTGCTCAACGGCTCATCGAACAGGAAGACTTTGGGGTGTCGGACGATCGCCCTACCGACGGCGACACGTTGACGTTCCCCACCGGAGAGGTGCTTCGGTTTGCGGTTCAAAAGGTGTGAGATGCTCAGAATCTCCGCCGCTTCTTTGACACGCGCCTCGATCTCTGCTTTCGGATATTTCCGAAGTTTCAACCCGAACGCCATGTTCTTATACACCGTCATGTGTGGATAAAGCGCATAATTTTGGAAGACCATGGCAATGTCGCGATCTTTAGGCGGAATGTCATTGATCCGTTCATCGTCGATATAGATGTCGCCTTCCGTTATCTCTTCCAATCCAGCGATCATTCGCAAGAGTGTCGATTTCCCACATCCCGATGGACCGACAAGCACAGTAAACGACTCATCCGGAATCTGAAAATCTGCCTGTTCAACTGCAAGGACGTCACCATCGTAAATTTTGGTGACATCTTTTAAAGTAAGGTGTGCCATTGCCTCTCCTTGAAGCCTGTTACTGAGGGGCTACATCCTCTTTTTTCCCCACTGCTCTCGCGAGGTTTTCCTTCACCAGGTCCGCGACGGCGTGTTCAAGCGCGTGTCCACGGAGATTCGTTTTGCGAATGGTACCCTCACCGTCAATCAGGAAGGTAGACGGAATCCCCCGCACCTTATACAGCGTGCTAACCTGACGGCTTTTATCCCAGTAATGAAGCCATCCGAGTTCCTTTTTGTCAATATAAGCCGTAAGCGGTTTCATTGACCTGTCCAGACTGATACCGATAATTTGAAACTTCTGATCTTTATACTTTTCGTAAGCCTTCTTAACGTTCGGTATCTCTGTGATGCAGGGGCCGCACCATGTTGCCCAGAAATCGAGGAGCACGACCTGTCCGCGGTATTCTTCCAATGAGAGTTCTTCACCCTTCACATCCGTCACCTGAAAATCGAGGGCTGGCTTACCGATCCACCCCCTTGGATTCAGTATCGCCCCCGGTGGTTTCGGTAATTCACCCTTCCGTTCAGTTTTATTCTGTTCGAGAATCCTCTTCGCAAACTTCGCCTGCGAGCGTGAACCATATTTCGGATGGTCTATCAATTTTTGGTAAGCCCTGTCTGCTGCGTCGTGATTGCCAAGTTTGTCATGTGCCAATCCCAAATCCAACAGACAGCGTTCAACGTAGCGAGCCTCTGGATATTCCTTGATGACTTTTTCAAAAACCGTAATGCCTTCTTCAACGCGCGCTAACTGAACCAAGGCGTTACCGAGCAGATAATAAACCTCATCCACCCGTTTGTATGCTGGATGTGCCGCAACAAAATCGGAGGATTTCTCAACTAATTTCTCCAAATCTTCCTGTTTCTTCTGATGCTTGAGACGCTTAGAAATCGCCTTAATTTCCTGATATATGTAAGCCGCTTTCCTCGGGGCAGCACTGGCGAGATTCACACAAAAACCTATGAACACGAGGCTGCTGAGCACGCATATAACGTAAGCACAGCGGTTTCCATTTCGGGAGAACATTGCTAATCTCCTCTGTTGTAAAAGTAGTAGGCACACGGCGTGTGCCGTAATCCTTCACGGCACGACGAAGTCAAGATGCTTAATTCGCTAAATTCTCCCGCACGAGTTCGGAGACCGCATTCTCAAGTGCGAAACCACGGAGGTTTACCCTACGGACAATACCCGCCCCGTTAATGGTTCGCTTTGCGGAAACATTGTCTGTCTCCTTCAAGTGAATTGGCGTTTATCAAACGGCGTTCCGATAGGAGTATGACAGTAGCAGTTTGATCTCTTCCGCCTGCACCTGTTGCAAGAAACGGGTTACATCCGAGTCGGAATCGCCTTCGGCAGCTTGGCACCAATCAATAAATTGGTAAGAATCCCAATTCTCTTCCGTCGCGATAGCCTGTCCGATTTCTGTGAGCGCGTCCGATGGGTTCGCTGTTTCTTCAAAAAGTTCGAGGGCACGTTCACGGAGTGCTGGGAAAATCGGATGTGTCCCGACCCTGCCGAACCAATACTTGGAGTTGGGGTAATCGGGTTCACGACGGTGCATGATGCCGTGCCAGTAACTACCCGTCTGATCCGCCAATCCTTGTGAGATCGTATGCGATTCATCCAGGGCATCGTTCCACAGAAGTAAGCCGCTTTTGATGGCTTCAGCAAACGTCGTATTTTTGAACGACGCTCCGTCAAAAAGTTCATCGAGCGACGTCGCTTCCAAAGTATCCGTCAGTTCACTGCTCCATGCCCTCTGTGGCACGAGTGTCGGGAGCGGGTTACCCGTTTCTAATTTTTCGATAACTTCGGCAATTGCTGATGTATATGTTACATCCATAAGAAACTCCTTAGTGTCCAAATGGGTCTAATTTCAAAGTAATTTATCATCTTTCGTCAAATAAATCAAGCGTTTTCAGATTTTTCGCGTTGCTATTTCCTCCGAAATATGATATGATGAAAAACACGCATCAAGGATGTACGGCATAGATTGGACGGAACATGGGAACTGCCTTTAAAAGAGCCTTCATCGTTTTTATTGGTTTTATTGTCGTTTTGGGAGGCGTTTTGATTGGTGTCATTCAGCGCTTCTCCCAATACGGGTCGCTGCCCGAAACGATGCAGATGGTAGACTTCTCCGGAATATTGGTGGCGGTTTTGGGCGCGTGTCTCCTGAGTTTGGTCAGTGTTGCGCTAACCTTTTGGTTGGCGCGGGCATGGATAAACGAGCAACCAAAACTGGGTGAGCGGATCATCCGTCTCGCGCTTGCAGTCAGCATCAGTTTCATTGTTGTTTTCGGGGGATTGGCGGGCGGATTGATTGTTCTACGGACTTTATGGACAATTGGCTTTTTTTAACTTGCATTTTTGTTACCGATATGGTATAATTAGTTAATTCATTACGGATGCAAGATTCTAAGCACGTATTGGACGTGTTTTTCAGCGTCCGAGTCGATAGGGCATTTAGTTCTCCAGTAGGAGAGATCTCGGAATCCCGACTATCTTGTGGGATCCACAGAGAATCAAAACTAAATAGACCTACAAATGGATACAGAACGTTTTGTAGACAGAGTTATCTTGTATATTGAAGCACAACGCATTTGTTGTTCGCTTTCGTTTCTATATAAGCTTGTAAGCGATGCCTATGGGTTTGCAAGCGGCGCACTGCAGCGCCTTGACTTGGGGGTGTGAAAAATACACTACAAAGGCAGACGTAATCAGAGGACGAAGGAAAGACAGAGTCGTTCCAATTATCAAATTCGAGCCAAAGAGGTTTTGCTGATAGATCACGAGAACAAGCAACTGGGAGTCATGACGCCCCGCGACGCAATGAAACTTGCGGAAGAAGTTGGGTTGGATTTGGTAGAAGTTTCACCGAATGCCAAGCCTCCCGTTTGTAAGATCATGGACTACGGGAAGTATCAGTATGAGAAAAACAA
>VXPE01000060.1:21682-40083 GCA_009839745.1 Candidatus Poribacteria bacterium | reverse complement strand
AATTTTTGCGGGTTGACATACAATTTTTGCGGGTTGACATACAATTTTTGCGGGTTGACATACAATTTTTGCGGGTCGTAAACAGAACACGGATTCTGAAGGCATTGATTTTTTTAGGAAACAAACTTTTAAATTGGAAGTCAAGGCTTCTGCTTGGAAACGGATAAACCGTGTGGATATGGGGGTTTCAGGGACGTTCTCTTGTGAAAACACCTTTGGAATCTTAGCGATTTTGGCGCAGAAACTGCTATTTTTCAGCCTATTGGCACGAAACTTGCTTAAAGGGGTGTAGTCAATTCGTATTTGGAGGTGAAATATGTTCCGTGACGTTCTTTTAGACCGAATGATCTTTGCAGGTGTAACTTTCTTTGTGCTGGTCATAGGGGCGCAGCTGTATCGCTGGCACGGCTGCTCCACAACCGCAGTGACACTGGCAGCACCAGACGCAGTAGCACAGCAGGTTATTATAGCATTTGATAACAAGCCAAAACATCTTCCTACAACAATTAATGAAGCGATAGCGCATACGGAGGCGTGTCTTTACCTATGGCCAGATGAAACTACGCATCAATCCCTACTACAACTGAAACATCTGAAAGCCTCTGGCTTCAAACAATTTCTGGGAGTGGAGTAATGACCCTATAGCATCAAAGGGAAACCTTGAAAATTTTGCCGAATTCTGCTAATCTATACTCTTAACAATAGGAGGAACGCATTGTCATGAAATGCACACGGAGTTATGTAGTATTAGGGACGGTGTTATTGCTAAGTGGAGGTCTGCTGTTCATAACTAACTGGGCAGACGCTGCGGGAAGTGATCGGATATCCTTTGCTTCCAATCGATCGGGGAATTTAGATATTTATATTATGAATAGCAGTGGAGAGGGACTTCGTAGACTCACAACAGACCTGATCCCCAAGAATAATAGTGGACTGCCGTGGCCGCCGGATCTGACATGGTCCCCAGATGGGCATTTCTTGGCATATACCTCCAATAGAGATGAAAAGCTCAAGACTTATATCATGGACACAAAGACCCGGGAACATCGGCGGCTCACAGACCACCACGAGGGAGAATTGTACCCGGCGTGGTCCCCGGATGGAAAGTGGATTGCCTATGTTGCTGGTGATGCTGGAAGGTCTCACATCTACAAAACGGATGTTAACGGGGCACATCCTATAGCGTTAACAGAGCCTGGATACTACGGGCGACCTGCCTGGTCACCGGATGGAAAACAGATCGCCTTTGTCTCTTTATCCCACGATAAAGTGGGTATGAGGAACGGTCTCTATGTAATGAATGCCAATGGAAAAAGGCTGAGACGGGTTGCTGACAGAAACAGAGGTTTATTTACAAGTAGATGTGCTTGGTCTCCTGATGGAAAACAGATCGCTTTTAGTCTCTATGTCCTTCAAGCCGGGCGCTATCACCTCTGCGTGATTGACGTGGATGGAGAAAACTTCCGCCAACTTACGCAAGGCAATCCCATAGTAAAACCGCTGAAAGGAGAAAAACAGAAACCTGTGAACGTCCCCCTGCCACGTCTTCCGCTTCCAGAGATCTATTCCCCCGCATGGTCTCCTGACGGCAAACGAATTGCCTACGTTTATTCAGAGACAATACTCCGGCAAACCGCTGACATCTATATCATTGACACAAAGGGTAACGAGCGTGGAACACCGCTTGTAAAGGAAGCGGGAATCGATGTGTCTCCTGCATGGGTGCCAGAGGGGTTTCTCTCTGTATCACCGAGTGCGGAGAAACTGATGACGCTCTGGGGGGAACTCAAGCAGACCGACAAGTAAAAATTGCGGAGAAAATTAATGCATACCATCCATTCCACTTTGACAGAAGCGGAGAAGTGGTATTTCGATTTACACGGATTTCTCGTCTTACGGAACGTTATCCCAAAAGACGCAATTGCAGAGATGTTAGATGTGCTTCGGCATTGGTTGACAATTGATGAAACCGACATCCCGCCGCCGTTGGACCGCGGGCGACAGGAGCCTTGCAAAACACACATCGGACACATCCAGTACGGACATCGTCTCTTTGAAGACCTTGCGATGAATCCTGACATCATGCGAGTCGTAGCGGGGTTGACAATGAATGCTCCACGTCTATTTCACTGCAATTTTACGATGATGACGAAGCACGATGCTCCGCAACACTTTCACCGTGACGACAGCGGATTCAAATTCCCACCAGGGTTCCGCAATCCACACAACGATTATCAAGCCGCCGCGGGACACATCTATTGCAGCCATATTGCGACGTGGGTTGCGCTCGTAGATGTGCCACCGGGAACAGGCTTTTGTCTCGTTCCTGGCAGTCATAAATCTCTGTTTCAGACCCCAGAGAACCTACCCGTGAAGCACGATCCACCGACCTCAATTACGTTACCGATGGAAGCGGGTGATGTGGCGATCTTCTCGACGAATTTGCTCCACGATGCGAGTCCATGGACAGAGGATTACCCGCGGATGAATATCTTTCAACGCTATCAATTGAGTGCTTATTTCAATGAAACTGGAAAGGGTGGATATCCTCTTGACGAACATCGCGATAAAATATCGGATGCACAATATGAATTAGAATCGCTGTCAAAAGAGGTGAAAGCAGCAGTGAAACCCGTCTTACCAAAATAGATTGTAAATCGTTTTTGGGCAACGTTGCAGGTTTTCTTTGCTTTTGTTAATTTGATATGATATATTTTTATAATGCAGTCTCATAATTTATAGTAAAGCGTGAATCTCCACAGCATAGGAAGGGCAATTGCAAACCTATTTACAAAGCCTGAAAGTTTATCTGGATACTTGTTGTTACAGTCGCCCCTATGATGATAAGAGACAACCTCAGATTTTTCGTGAAATTTCGGCTATTGAGACAATTCTTGATTATCTTCAGATCCGACAATGGCATTGGATTACAAGCGAGGTAATCGTTTTTGAAGTCAACAGAAACCCTAATTTGACACAACGCGAAGATATAAAGAAACTGCTCCGTAATGCACACCAGTATGTTTTAGTAGGGACAAGGGAAGAATTGAGAAGTGAACAACTCGAGTCATTCGGGTTTAAGCCGTTAGATGCCTTGCATATTGCTTGTGCGGAAAACGCCAATGCCGATATTCTGTTGACAACGGATAGGCGGATGCTCAGAAGGGCGAAAAATTATCATTTTCAACTTCGCATTCGTGTTGAAAACCCACATATATGGTTACAGGAGGTGCTCCTAATGAGTGTACGCGAAAGCCGAGAAGTAAGTATGGAAGAAAATCAGTGTGAGGACATCGAATTGCGCGCACTTTTGGCTAAAATTTTCCAACACAAGGATGGTAAAGGCGATTATTCCATTGATCGGCACCACTGGGTGGATAGCCTTGATCTTGATACGATCCTGAAGGGAATTCAAGAACTACGCGACACAGAACGGAACGATTGAAGTCTTTGTCAACCGGAGGTGAAGAATGCGTTTAGAAGGAAATGTTTGTATTATTACGGGGGGTGGCAGCGGTATAGGTCGCGGCGCCGCCCTCGCAATGGCACAAGAGGGTGCGACGGTTGTCATTAACGGTAGAACAGAATCGAAGTTAGAATCTGTTAAAGCTGAAGTTGCGGCAGCGGGCGGGACAGCGGTGAGTTACGCCCTGGATGTCGCTGACTACGAGGCTGTTGAGCAGATGGCTACCGATGTGCTTGATAAGTTCGGACGGATTGATGTGCTTGTGAACAACGCCGGACACAGTTCACAGCATCGACGACTCCTCAATACGCCGCCCGAGGAGATGCGTTCGGTGATCGATTCCAATCTGATCGGCACATTTTTCTGCACCAAAGCGGTTGTGCCGGCGATGCTGGCAGCGAAATCAGGGACGATTATCAATATCTCGTCGCTGGCGGCGGTCACTCCGGGTCCGTTTAGCGGATTCGCCTACGGCGCAGCGAAAGCAGCGGTTATCAATTTCACGGAATTCCTCAACGCCGATTTGCGGAACACAGGTATCCGAGCGAGCGTCGTTGTGCCCGGTGAAGTGGCAACACCGATTCTGGACAAACGTCCGATTCCGCCAGACGCTGCCGCACGCGAGACAATGGTAGATGTCGACGAGACCTCAGCGGCGATTCTCCTGATTGCGACGCTGCCACAACGGAGCAACATCCCGGAATTAGTCATTCGCCCAACGATGCACCGCAACATGACAGGTGAAATCGTCGAACTGGACGATTAAAGTCTTTGGGGTTGCCAGATTATGGTAAAATATAAAAACTATAGGTATCTACCGGTAGGCGCGCTTTGTAAGCGCGCCAATTGAAGTTTCACGGTCAACTGTGAAATCTACGATAGTTACCGATAGATCGAGGTTTCGGGATAGTAGCGCGCCCACGCGAACCAATAGATATTGACAGCAGGCAGTCGCTCTAAACGCTTGCCCCCATCTTTACCCGATATTGCTTCACCTGTAACGAGATTCCAACGCGTCCCTGTGTTATCCTCTACAAAGTATCGATCCTGGTGGCTAAAGGTCCACGCGTCCCCCGCTACATTCCGCCTGAAGACCGCTGTCGCGAAAGATTTTTTGTCATGAAAGATAAGGAGCGGGACCCCGCCGAGTGTATCGTTGATAACGGCAGTTTCCGTAAAGTGTGTCAACGGATACGCCCGAAATTGCGTGTTGCCATCCTTTGTTTGTACCTGAACGCCGATGACGAGGGATTTATTCGGTAACCGATTATCGGTGTAGTCCATCCCGCTGACACCTGCGCGCTGACTGGCGTGATAATCCGCGTAGACATCCTGACGGCGGTTCTCGCGCATCCCATCTCTGGTTGGCACAGACAGCACGCGCGTGTTCGGATAATTTAGCTGCCATGCTTTCCAAGCGATCTGTGGCATAGAGGCGAGTGGTTTCAATCGCTTACCTGTGAGGGGTCCCTTTATCGCCTCCCCGGTGATATGTGACCAGAGGGAACGGGTCTGGTGGTCATACATCAACAGTGCATCTCGCCACAATTTCCCGCTCACACCAAACGTATAGGTCTTCCCGTCAAGTTCCCGACTATACACGATAGCCGTTTTACAGAGCGGTCACCACGTCGTGGCGATTTTCAGTCCGCCGACAACATCGTTGACGATTTCGTGTCCGTTCAGCAGATAGAGCGAATAGGCACGGCTTTCGTCGTTGAAGGTTACGCCAATGACGGGGGCATCCGCGTTTAATTTCGCATCACTGGCTGACACGAATTGCGGATCAGTGATAGCAGGAATGGCATCGAAAGGCAATAAGGTTCGGATTGCGTCGTTGCTATAATCTTCGGCACTTACACAGGCGGTGGCGGCAAGTAGCAGTATGAGAATGAGTATGTAGTTTTTCATGATATTTTCCTTGTTTTTTTGGGTATAAATTTGTGATAATATTCTTGTCCAATTAATATAGAATTATATCCCAATAAACGCCAGAAAAACAACGTAAAATTGCTGGAAAAGGAAAACGATGGAACCGCCGAAAGTATTTGCCTCGTATTCTCACGATTCCGATGCCCACAAAGAATGGGGACTAGGACTTACGCAGGTTGCTCTCCTGTAGCATAGGTCAAAATTGCGTAAGTCCTGACCAAATCTGAAAAATAAATTCGCATTTTAGAGATTTTGAAATGCTATGAGGATTCGGACGGATTAGACGGGCGAGGGTACCTCGCCCCTACGAGTCGGTTTTCGTTAATGAGAAAAGATCCTTCAGAAATGGTATTAGATTGTTTTGAGGCGGCATTGCAAAGCAAGATTCGCTGCAAGTGTATCATTTAACGCAACATCACGACAAATAAACACAGCATCTTTTGATAAGTTCAAAAGTTCTATATCTGTTTCCTTGAGTTTCGTATCTAAGCAGATGTGAAGCACTTTTTGCTTCCATTCGTTGTAAACTTTTGTACCGTCAGGACACTCAATTTCATATCGTAATCCAGGTGCCGGATTATCCGGACGCATGGTTAAGAAAACACTGGTTTTATAAGGGCCTCGCGTTTCAAAATACTCGTCTTCCAGTTTGTAACTTGTTTTTTCTTTTTCAGTTAGTGGACATCTGAGTCTATCAATTGTCTGAAGATTTCTCGCATAGGTGAGGATATATTCATGATCGGTAGCAAAGTGCTTAGCATCGTTAGCACCGCCTGCGTGCCGCTGCCATATCAGCTGTTGCAAACAATTCTCTTCCCCAAAAATCTCATTCATCACCAGGTGGAGATTATAGACCTCATGATCATCAATGCTGACAAAGATGATGCCGTCTTCGGTGAGCAGTTGACGTGCCAAAAAGAGACGTGGATACATCATAGACAGCCACGTAGAATGGTAGCGTCCACTCGTTTCCGGATTACTTGTTTGCAAATTGCCTTCGGAATCAACTTGCTCAGTCAATTGGAGATAGGTGTCCAGAGGATTTGTATAGTTATCGGGATAAATGAAGTCGCCACCGGTATTATAGGGCGGATTGATATAAATGGCTTTGACCCGACCAAAATAGGGCTTATAGAGAAGCTTGAGAACCTCAAGGTTATCTCCCTCAATAAAGAGGTTTTGGGAGGTGTCAAAATGGAGGGATTCGTCACGGCAGGGCTTTAGTGTAGCCTCGGTGGGTATGTTAAGGATGCGAATAGCATCGCGCTTACCTGCCCATGTAAAGCGATATCGCTCTTCATGGACATCTGAATCGACATCATTACCTACCCCCGCCCCCTCCCGCTTTACAAATGTTAAGTTGTTCCATAACCTTTAGGGCATCCACTTCACCTTCGGTCAGGCATTCGGGGAAGAGCTGTTTAAGTTGATTGAGCCGCTCCTCATTGGGAGTTGTTGTTGTTCTTTGGACCTTATCAATAGTTTTCGTCATTGACATTTCACCTTTATGAATGAATCCAGTTGCCTCTAAGGTCTCTCGCAACATTAGTATTTGAAAAGATGACATCCAATTTGTTATCACTAAGGTATGAGTTTGGGCCTTTTACAATTTGGATCCCCGTGCCTCCACGTTTGAGTACAACTGCTGAAAATTCGTCTGGTACTTTGGTCTGAATGAAAGGTAGAATTTTGCGTAAAAATGGTTCAATGCGGGTAATCAATAAAATGTATGCAACACCCGATAGACAGGCTGTGGTAATTGTCGCGATCTTTACAGACAATCCGAGATATAGCAGGATTGGATAACACGCCATCAGAGGAATTGTTATCAATACTGCTCCAATTAGCCAAAGAGTTTTTTCTTTAATAACTTTCATCGTGTTCATCTTTTATTTCCTTATTCAGATCTTTGTAAGTTTTAACTACAGTTCTGGCAATAAATCGAATTGCACCAATCACACTAATAATAATTAAAGTACCGTGTTTAATAACCTCGGCAACTTCAGACCATTTTTCGCCGATAGTCCACTTGATTAGGTTGGATAGAAAGAAACCTATAAGAATGTAAGCAGCAAGATAAAGTGCTTCAAGAAAGAGTTCAATTAGTGAGTTAAGGAAGAGCGAAAACTTTTGTTTCAAGATATCTCTTAGGATTTTATATTTTACCGATAGATAAAGGGTATTTAATGGTCTAGGGTGAGGAAACCCTTTGTGCTTGTTTGTCTTCGGTTGCAGATGCGGTGCGTACGTTAGAGTCTCTTTCCCTTTTAAGTGTGATTCCATGGGGACCGGTTAAGTCTGGAACTGTCAAGGTTTCTCCATCTTGGAGGCTAAAGACAATGAATGCTACACTCTTAAGAATATGTTGGTTGATACCATCATTGTCTTTGTCAATATTCAACGCTTGTGCCATTGGAAGTACGAACCTTTTTCGTATTTCATGAAAGACAGGGTGTTGACTATAGGTTAAAAGTTCCAAGAGTAGCATAGATCTATCAATGAGCGTATCGGTGTCGTCAGCGGAAATGGATTGATTATCTGCCATGCCGCGTAGGATAACATATCCGACACTCCACCACATCGGTGCCATAAACTTAGAAGAATCTTCAGCAGCAACTTCCTCAAAGTAGGGCTGGCATTGTTCCGTAAGATAGCGTTCAAAATCAGCAATGTGTTTTTGCGCCCAGTCGTAGTTGGAATCCTGCGTGCCTGTTTTTGCCATTGACTTCTGTCCTTAACCATTAGTTCTGGGTAGATTTTGAGGTATAACTGTCTAGGTGCTTTGTTGACAGTTATTTATGAACGAGGCTTCTCTGGTAACCAAGCTTAGTATAGCATGCTCATCAACTGCTGTCAAATTAGAGTCAATATAGATCATTCGCCAAGAGTCTCGCTTAAAAGTTGTCCCAAAACATCAACTGTGTTATAATGCTTCCAAATTATAGCACAATTACTAAAGGAACGCAAAGATGAACGAAACATCAATTGAACTCCTTAAATCATTGACACAAGCAGATGGAATCCCCGGTTACGAAACAGAAGTCCGCGAGATTTTTCGTGATGCTGTTTCCAGTGTGGGTCCAATTGGGACGGACAGATTGGGAAGTATCTTCTGCACGCGGGCTGGAAATGCCGAATCTCCGCGTATTCTGCTGGATTCACATTTAGACGAGATCGGTTTTGTGGTGCAAAGCGTCACAGATGACGGGTTCGTCAAGTTTCTACCGCTCGGTGGATGGTGGGCACATACACTCTTAGCACAACGCGTCACGATTACAACGAAGTTGGGTAAAGTGCCGGGCGTGGTCGGCTCCACACCGCCGCATCTGCTCTCAGGCTCGCGCGATAAAGTCTTAGACATGAAAGACCTTTTTATTGACATCGGGGCAGAGAGCGAAGAACAGGCGGCTGAGGAATTTGGTGTATTACCGGGATGCCCAATTGCACCCTACGGACCCTTTATACCGCTGAAAAATGATAAATTGTTCTCTGCCAAAGCGTTCGATAATCGCGTCGGCGTTGCGATCGTGATTGAGGCACTTTTGAAACTTGATGAACACCCAAACACCGTCATCGGAGCAGGAAGTGTGCAAGAAGAGGTAGGACTGAGAGGTGCAAGGACGGTCGCGGCAAGTGTGGAACCCGATCTCGCAATTGTGCTTGAAGGTCCTCCCGCTGATGATACACCAGGATTAAGCGTCGGTGCGACACAAGGAAAACTCGGCGGGGGTGTCCAAATTCGGATAATTGATTCTTCAATGATTGTCAATCCGAAGTTGGCGGATTTTGCGATTGAGACAGCAAAGAAACATGAAATACCGTATCAACTTGGGGTGCGTCAATCCGGTGGGACGGATGGTGGCGCAATTCATCAATCCGGCAGAGGCGTGCCGTCCGTTGTGCTCGGCGTGCCGTCGCGTTATATCCACAGCCATGTTTCGATCATTAACATTGATGACTACACCGCAGCGTTGGACTTGACGATGCACCTTGCGCGTGAAATTGACGCATCTACTTTGGAAGGATTTCTGTTCGGTTAGACACATTTTATAGTGTGTTTCTTGCTTGGAGGATAAACAGTGGCAACTCTACCGAAAGTCTCGTTTTGTAATCATCAAATCAGTAAGTTGATAATTGGGGATAATCCAATCTATGGCTATTCTCACTTTAACCAACTGCTTTCGCAGCATCAACAGGAATATCACACCCCCGAACGGGTCGTAGCGACGCTCAAAAGGGCAGAAGAGGCTGGACTCAATGCGTGGCAGAATAGCCTGACGGAACGCTCGCTCTCTGACTTGCAGCGGTACCGAGATGAAGGGGGTACACTGAACTGGTTCTGTCTCAGTCCAGGTGGACTTTGGTATGAGGAACCGGACGCTGTCTTTGAAGCGGCAAAGCACGATCCATTCGGCATGGCACCGCACGGTGGTGGCGTTGGTCACAGATGTCTACGCGAAAACAGACTCGACCACTTGCAAGACATCCTCAAACGGGTACGGGATACCGGTGTTCTCGTTGGGTTGTCTGTGCATGATCCGAAGCTTCTACATATCGCTGAAGACGAGGATTGGGATATAGACTATTATATGACCGGGCTTTATAACCTGCACGGGGGTGCTGACAAGTTCAGGGAGAAATTCGGCTACGCGCCTCTGGGGGAAATCTACGCGCGCGAGGATCGCGACGAAATGTGCAAAGCGATACAACGGACTGAAAAGCCGTGTCTTATTTTCAAAGTGCTTGCCGCGGGGAGGACCATCGGAAACCCAAATCAGATTCGGGAAGAGGTGAAATTCGCGATAGAAAACACCAAACCGATTGATCCGCTTTTACTCGGGATGTATCAACAATTCGGGGATCAGATCGGTCAGAACGCGCAGTTGGTCACCGAACTCTGTGCAGAATAGCTATCAAGCCTCATCAAAAACCGAGCTTGAAATGAAATGGAAAGCGACTCGCACACGAAAACTCTTCAGTTTCAAACAAATGAAACTTATCCGCAAGGAATAATTTAAAAAATGGAGGCTGAAAAATGGAGATGCGGACGTGTGGAAAATCTGGAATTGGAATCTCAACGATGGGCATTGGATGCTGGTCTTATGGTGGCGGCGACTATTGGGGACCACAGGCACAATCAGACGTTACGGCTGTTGCCAACGCAGCATTGGATGCTGGCATTAACTTTTTCGATACGGCAGAGGGATATAACAACGGACGCAGCGAGGAGGCACTCGCTGTCGCACTTAAGGACAGACGGCACGAGGCGGTTATCGGCACAAAGGTCAGCAGACCAGATCCCGCCACGATACGTGAACACTGCGAAGCAAGTCTTCAACGATTGCAAACCGATTATGTTGACATCTATATGATTCATTGGCCCGACGATGAGATTGCCATTGAAGAAAGTATGGCTGAACTCACGCGCCTACAAGAAGATGGGCTTATCCGTGCCATCGGCGTAAGCAACTTCGGCGTGGAACAACTCACAGCGGCTCTTAACACAGGGGCGACCATCGCCGTGAACCAACTCTGCTATAATTTACTCTCACGGGCAATAGAACCGGAATTACTTCCGTTGTGCCGAGAGCAGAACGTCGGGATTTTGGGATATATGCCACTGCTACAAGGGATTTTGACGGGGCAGTATAAGAGCGCAGACGAGATCCCATCGGTGCATTCTCGCTTCCGTCATTTCCGAGATGACCGAGAACAGGCGTCGCACGGCGAAGAAGGTGCCGAGGAAGAAATGTTTGAGACTTTAGAGGCTATCCGACACATCGCGGAGGCTGAACAGGTCCCGATGGCCCGACTGGCGATTGCGTGGGCGATGGCACGTCCCGGTATCACGTGCATGCTTGTCGGTACTCGAAACATAAATGAACTGACGCAAAACCTGCACGTCATCGAATACACGCCATCTGCTGATGTGATTGAGAGTCTTGACGCAATCACCGCTCCACTTTTAGAAAAAATGGGAGCAAACCCAGACTATTTCACAGGGGCAAAGATTCATTAGTCTTGCATCCGCACAGGGCATTCTGTCCTTGCAGGCAGTTAGAGAGGGAGGAATTTATAGTGGAACAGTTAGGTAAATTTAACAAAGACTTAGGCAGTCCGTTGGGAACAGTCCCCGCCGATCTTACGCAAACAAACGCCGATGGCAAACCAGTTGTTCCTTTAACGCAGGAACAGAAATACCTGTTTGATAAGAATGGATGGCTTTTGGTTCCAGGGGTACTGACGGAATCGGAGATCGAGGAGATGCGCGATTTCTGTTACCGCTTAAAGCACGACCCTGAAACAATTCCCCAACATCACCGCTCGACTTACGGGGGTCCTTTGGAAAAACTGACAGACCATCCGGTCATCGTGGCGTTCGGAAACGAATTTCTCGCCTCGTCCTATCTCGCATCGGACACCTGTTACGGGTTCCGTATGGAGATGAGTTTTTTGGCATTGCGTTCCACAACGGACGAAACGCCTTTCAAATTCCATGCCCATAACGGCAATGGTTTATGGCGAATGCCGGGAGACTGCCATCAGTATTCATGCCTTCCGGGTCAGGCTTACAGTGGTTTGACGCGCGTCGTCTGGGAGCTCAACCCCGTGGAGAAAAGTGACGGCGGCACGATGTTTATTACGGGAAGCCACAAAGCGGCTTATACCGCACCAGAGGGTGCCCACACACAAGATTGGGAGTTCTGGGACACCTATTCTTGTCCTGCTGGCTCTGTCATCATCTTCACGGAAGCGCTCACGCATAGCGGGCAGCCGTGGCTAAACCCGGACACCGACCGAGTCGCCGTCTTCAACGCTTATAACTCTGTGGATAAGCGATGGAGCCTCTCAAAGCCTCCACAGGCACTGCTTGATGAAATGCCTCCGAAACGCCAGACGCTCTTTCGTGAAGCTTACGTAAAGGGCAACGTAACCGGCACAAAGTTCGACATGGCATTATAAAAAGCCGTCAGCAGTTATAGTAAAACCCGTAATTACCTTTACACTTTTTTGCATCGGCGAGGTTAGGAAACCTCGCCTACCGGGGGCAGAAGTGTAAACTTATTTTCAAAATCTACTATAAAATAGCGCGTAGCTTGGAACGAAGTGGAAAGCGGGTCTACGGAGAGGAACGCCAAAACCACCAATCCACCTAACCGAACCGCAAGGAAAAATTAAAAAATGACACCGAAACAACGCTATCTGTTTGATGTAACCGGATATCTCCATTTGGAAAACGTTATCACCGGCGATGCGTTGGCGGAAGCCGCTGAGGCGGTTGATAGATATATCACAACCTCTCCCGATGAACTGCCTCCGGGCTTTGAGATACAGGGGCTGCATCAGCATGGGTTCGCCTTCGATAAATCGCTTGAACGTTTAACGGTGCATAAAGCGATATGGCCGATTATTAAAGAATTAACAGACAATCAGCCACGATTCGGTAGGGGTTCCTTGAAGCACGATAGGCACGATATGTGGGAAGCCGGAGAGCGGGCGCAAATGAATCCAGGCGGATTGCACTGTGCGCGTGACGATTACGGGTGGTATAGCACGCGTTACGCGGTCGATAACGGACATATCTACTGCGATAACTTTGTCTGTTTTCCCTATTTTACGGATGTCTATCCAGGCGATGGGGGCCTCATCGTGATTCCCGGCTCGCATAAGAGCGAGTTTAAGCGACCGGAGCAGTTACTGATACTCGATGAAGAAGATGGTATTGATCCGCTTGACGATCCCGTATTCCTCAATATCACACCCAAGGCGGGCGATATTGTAATTATTTCGGAATTACTAACGCACGGTGTATTGCGTTGGAAGCCGAAGGATCGAGATCGTCGCTTCCTCGTCCTGCGGTATTTCCCACAATACACGGGTAGACATAACCTTCCACAGCCCATTCTCGATAGATTATCCCCGGAGACATTAGAATTGGTTGAATCTGCGGGATATGGACACATCAAGGAGATCGTGAAACAGGATGCGATTACGCTGACGGTTTAGGCAGGATTCGGCGCGTCGAAACGCGCCTATAGGAACTCTTCAACTACAAATTACTTGCGACTTTGATTCGGTTCTGGGCGCGTTCGAGTGCCGCTTCCGCACGCGGGCGGTTCAGGTCAGGGGCATTTGTCGTGAGTTGCGTTTGGGCGCGTTCGAGCGCGCTTTCAGCACGTTCTACATCGATCTCTGATGCCCATTCCGCTGTCTCAACTAAGACAGTGACACCTGTGCGGAGCACCTCGAAGACACCGCCGCTCGTCGCCATTAATTGCGGTGTGTCCGATGATTCACGAATACGGATCTCACCGACCTCCAACGCAGTAAGGAACGGAATGTGTCCGGCGAGAATCTGAAAATTGCCCTCAACGCCTGGGGCACTCACGCTCGTCACATCCCCTTCATAAACCGACTGTTCGGGTGTCCGAATTTCAAGATGAAAACTTCTATTTAACATATTTTTAATTATGTGCCTCTGAGCATCGTTGCACTATATTTCACGATGGTTTTTGGTTAATCCCAAGGCAATTAAGAACATGCACGCCTTTTATACTAAAGCCTATAATTACTTTTACACGATTGTCGTGCTAACTGTGAGTTGCGCAGCGGGGACACAAACTAAAAGTTTGTGCTACAAATAGGTCAGGTTAATCCTAAAATTCACTATCAGTAGTATAGTTTCCGGTTATCAGTTAGGAGGTTTCCCTCTTAACTGATAGCCATTAGTCTGCTGCTTCTAAGTCTGCGCTTTTCGCCTGTTCAAATGCCTCGTCAATCGTCCCGATATAGCGGAGTGACTGCTCGGGCAGTTCGTCGCAATCGCCGTTCAGAATCGCCTGGCACCCTTGGACGGTATCCTCAATTTTGACATATTTACCTGGGGTTCCAGTGAAACGTTCTGCAACAAACATCGGCTGCGTCAGGAACATCTCGATCTTCCGTGCCCTATTGACGACCAGTTTCTGTTCATCTGAGAGTTCATCTACCCCGAGAATAGCGATAATGTCTTGCAGATCGCCATATTCCTGTAAGACCTGCTTGACTCTAAAGGCGGTCTGATAATGTTCTTCACCGATAATGTCCTCTGATAAGATACGCGAACTGGATGTCAGTGGATCCACTGCGGGGTATCTCCCTTTCTGGACGATCGTCCGTTCCAATCTCGTCACAGCGTCAAGGTGTGCGAAAACAGAAACGACAGCCGGATCGGTATAGTCATCAGCGGGAACATAAACGGCTTGGAATGAGGTGATAGACCCGTGTTGTGTGGAAGTAATCCGTTCCTGCAATTCACCCATCTCGGTTGCCAATGTCGGTTGGTAGCCGACAGCGGAAGGCATCCGTCCGAGAAGTGCTGAGACTTCACCGCCTGCGAGTGTGTAGCGGAAGACGTTGTCGATAAAGATGAGAACGTCTTGCCCTTGCTGGTCACGGAAGTATTCTGCCATAGACAGTCCGGCAAGTCCGACGCGGAGGCGTGCGCCCGGGGGCTCATTCATCTGTCCGAACACCATCGCCGTTTTATCAATCACACCGTATTCATCAAGTTCAAGCCAGAACTGATTGCCTTCGCGTGTCCGTTCACCAACGCCACAGAAGACGGAGTAACCCCCGTGTTGTGTCGCGATGTTGTAAATCAGTTCGGCAACCAGCACCGTCTTACCCACGCCAGCACCGCCGAGGAATCCGACCTTTCCGCCTCGAACAACAGGTTGAATCAGGTCGATGACTTTGATGCCGGTTTCTAACATGTCGGTAGTTGTGCTGAGTTCCTCTTGCGCGGGAGGTGGTCTATGGATGGAGTATCGCTCGGATTCACCGACCTCACCTCTTTCATCAATAGGTTGTCCTGTCACATCGAAAACTCTACCGAGCACAGCATCGCCAACAGGGACGGTGATCGGCCCGCCAATATCGGTTGCGAGGGCACCGCGGACTAAGCCGTCCGTTGTATCCATTGCTACTGCCCGCACCCGATTTTCGCCTAAATGCTGCTGAACTTCGAGGACGAGTTCACTTCCATCATAACGTTGAACTTTAACAGCGTTTAGGATATCTGGCAATTCGCCTTCCGAAAAATCTATGTCAACTCGCGCACCGACAACTTCTAATATTTTTCCTTGGTTCATTTTTTAATTTTTCCTTGCGGGAGAACAACGTCCGTTTGAGCCGGGGACGTGCTTTCCTGAATATCCGCTCTCCATTTCATTACGAGCTACGGTTCCGATTTGTAGGGGTAGGTCTTGTGCCTACCCGTGAATGACTGAGAACCCGCGCGTAAGCGTAACGAAGCCCAAGGCGGAAACTCGATAATTTAAAAAACCTGCGCCGTTGTTGCAGGCTGCCTAATTTGAGCGGTTTACCTTGGACCAGAGGTCCCATAAATTAAAAACCTTTACCCCTCGAGTGCGGCTGCCCCACTTACAATCTCGGAAATTTCTGTCGTGATCTGTGTTTGACGTGCCCTGTTGCGTTGGAGAATAAGTTCATCGATTAACTCTTTTGCCTTCTGCGTGGCATTTTCCATCGCTGCCATTCGCGCGGCTTGCTCCGCGGCGTTGGAATCCAGAAGCACTTTCCACATTTGCATGTTCAGGTGTTTGCCGAGTAGCATTTCAAAGAGTTCCCCTTGTCCCGGCTCATAGATATAATCCAGAAAGAGTTCATCACCCTCTGGTATTTCGGGTTCCAATGGAAGCAGCTGCTCAACAAGCACAGTCTGGAGAATAGCAGACTTGAAATTATTGTAGATAACCTCGACTTTATCGATCTTTTTATCAATATACAGATGTTCAAATTCGTGAACAACGTCAACAGCGGTTTGGAATTCAAGCTGACGGAAAATGTTGACGTAGGCATCGGTGATGTCGTAACCGCGCCGGTTAAAATGTTCCTGCGATCGTCTGCCGATACAGATAAGCGTCACATCCGCGCCACTCTCTTGATAATGCTCCATGCGTTGTGTCGTTGTCCGAATAACGTTACTATTGAAACTTCCACACAACCCTCGGTCTGCGGAGACAGAAATAATACAGACATGTTTCACCTCACGCGTTTCAAGCAGCGGGTGCGTGAGTGCCTGATTTTCAGTATCCATCTGTGAAATTAAGTGTCCTAAGATCGTGTTAAGTTTATCGGCATACGGACGCGTTGCATTAATATTTTCTTGGGCACGGCGGAGCCGCGCAGCAGCCACGACGCGCATTGCATCGGTGACCTGCTCAATGTTCTGAATGCTGGCGATACGCCGTCGAATTTCTCGTAAAGTTGCCATTTTTTTTAGTTTTCAGTTTTCAGTTAAGAGGTTTCCGTTAAACCCAAATCGCGTAGCCTGCAACATCGGCGCAGGCGGGTCTACGGGGAAACACGTTATCTCTCCAACCCACCTGACCGAACCGCAAGGTAAAATTAAAAATCCGCAAGGTATAATTAAAAGTTTTCCTTGAATGTTTTCACAGCAGTGTGTAAGGTCTCAAGGAGTTCATCACCCAACACCCCTGTTTCTGCCACTTCCGCGAGAAGTTCGGCGTGATTGCGGTCAAGGTATTGCAAAAATTCGGATTCAAACCTTGCGACTTCTGTCTCCTCAACATCGTCGAGATAGCCGTTAGTGCCACAGAAGATAGAGGCGACTTCGCGCGCTACAGGCATCGGTTCATATTGCGGTTGTTTCAGCAATTCAACGAGCCGTGTGCCACGTAAAAGCAAGGATTGCGTTGATGCGTCCAAATCCGATCCAAATTGCGCAAAGGCGGCAACTTCCCGGAAACTGGCGAGATCCAATTTAAGGGTCCCTGCAACCTCGTCTGCTTTCATGGCTTTCACTTGTGCATCTCCACCGACTCGCGAAACGGATAGCCCGACATCAATCGCGGGTCTCACGCCTTGGTTAAACAGATCCGTTGTGAGATATATTTGTCCATCGGTGATGGAAATAACGTTTGTAGGGATATAGGTCGTCAAATCGCCTTCAAAGATCTCAATAATCGGTAGGGCAGTGAGAGAACCTCCGCCCAATTCATCGCTCAATTTTGCGGCGCGTTCTAAGAGGCGTGAGTGTAAGTAGAAGACATCCCCCGGATAGGCTTCTCGACCGGGCGGTCGTCGTGAGAGCAATGACATTTGTCGGTATGCCCAGGCGTGCTTTGTTAGGTCGTCGTAAATAATAAGGGCGTGTTTGCCGTTGTCCCTGAAGTATTCACCCATTGCGGTCCCGGAATAGGGTGCGAGATACTGAAGCGGGGACGGTGCACTTGCGGGGGCGGAGACGATCGTCGTATACTCCATGGCGTTATGTTCACGAAGCGTCGCTGCAACTTGTGCCAAAGTGGAACCTTTTTGACCGATAGCAACATAGATACAGTAGACATCCGTATCCTTCTGGCTCAAAATAGTATCCAAAGCGATAGCGGTCTTGCCGGTTCGACGGTCACCAATAATCAGTTCACGTTGCCCTCTCCCAATGGGTGTCAAGCTGTCAATCGCTTTTAAGCCTGTGTAAAGCGGTTCGCTCACGGGTTGCCGTTGAACAATGCCCAGCCCCTTCTGTTCGACAGGAAGTCGATGTTCCGTTTCGATGTCACCCAAACCATCAATCGGTTGACCGAGTGCGTCGACGACCCGTCCGAGGAGTGCTTCGCCTACGGGGACTTCGGGAAGTCGTCCTGTGCGTTTGGCGGTATCCCCTTCGTGTATGAGTTGGTCTTCTCCGAACAGAACGCATCCCACGTTGTCTTCTTCAAGGTTGAAAGCGATCCCGTAGATGTTATTCGGAAATTCGATCATTTCACTTGCCATAGCGTTGGCAAGTCCATGCACCCGTGCAATGCCGTCGCCTACCTCCAACACAGTGCCGGAGTCATAGACATCCACGTCCTGTTCAAACTGTTGCAGTTGCTGTTTAAGGATATTTGATATTTCGTCCGGTCGGACTTCTCTTGCCATTTTTTAATTATTCCTTGCGGTTCGGTCAGGTGAATTAGAGGTTCAATTTCCTCTC
>VXPE01000060.1:0-21672 GCA_009839745.1 Candidatus Poribacteria bacterium | reverse complement strand
TTTTTAATTATTCCTTGCGGTTCGGTCAGGTGAATTAGAGGTTCAATTTCCTCTCCGTATATCCGCCTGCGCCGCCGTTGCAGGCTACAATTATGGTTCATGTTTCAAAGATACAAGAAACTCAAAATACCCAAACCCCTTTTTAATTATTCCTTGCGGTTCGGTCAGGTGAATTAGAGGTTCAATTTCCTCTCCGTATATCCGCCTGCGCCGCCGTTGCAGGCTACACTTGTGGTCCAGGCCCCATCGTTCAAGATCCTCTTGCAAGTTGCTGCTTCAGGCGTTGGAGTTGTGTTGTAACGCTTGCATCAAAAACGGTGTCGTCTAACTGCACGATGAATCCACCCAGAATTTGTGGGTCCGTTACGGTTTCCAATCGCACCTGTTTTCCAGAATACGTGCTTAACTGCTGCGCGAGCCGTTCTCCCTGTTCTGTTGTTATAGGGACAGCCGTTGTCACTTTTGCGACGAGCCTACCCGCAGCCTCGTCAACGATTGCTGAAAAGACATCCATTATCGCGACGAGATAGCGTTCACGCTGCTTCAAGGCGAGCAGTTTGAAAAAATTAACAGTTAGCGGCTGCATCGTATCGGTGAAAAGCTGCTGAAACGTCTCGCTTTTAAATTGCGGGGACAGAATAGGACTGTGGATTAATTGCGTGAATTCCTCAGACTGCTCAATCAACTCCCGCAACTTGTCTACATCTGCAATAATAGGTGCCAAGGCGTTTTGTTCCACGGCTGCATCGTATAAGGCACGTGCATAAGGTTTTGCGACCCGAATATCTCTCATCTTTCTAATTATGTCCCTCTGGGCTAAAGAAACGCCCAAGCAAAAACACCCTCCACTTTGTTTCGGGCAGGTTTCTGATAAAGTTGCCCCTGGATTGCGTTCACTGAAGCCCTTCACAACCCAAGGACGGTTGGAATTAACCGAAAACCATCGTGAAACATTGTCCTGCAAGCCTATAAAGGCTTGAACAGGGAACGATGCCCAGACTTAATAGTTAAGAAGGCAACCTGCTAATAGATGCGTCAATGATATGCTGATGTCGCTCTGCGTTGAGTTCTTCGCTTATAATTTTGCTGGCGGCTTCAATAGCGAGTTCAGCGACAACGCCTCGGAGTTCCGAGATCGCTTCATCTTTTTCACGCTGAATCTCCGCTCTGGCTCTTGCGACTTCATCGTCAGCCTCTTGCCGTGCTTGTGTGAGAATTTGTTGACGCTCAGCATTTCCTTGTTCAATCGCGGCTTGAATTTTGGCTTGTGCTTCGGTCTCAATATCGGCTAAACGTTGACGCGTCTCTGCAGTGAGCCGGTCTAACTCGTCCCGATCCGTTCGCAGTTGTTCCAACTGCGTGCTAATCTCATTTCTGCGATCCTCTAAAAGTCCGCCGACTTTGCCGAAAACAAACTTCCAAAGTACCGCAAGCACAATCAAAAAACCGATGACTTGGATGGTGATCGTTTTTGGGTCAATCCCGAGCAAACTCAACAGTCCGCCGTCGCCAGCAGGAGCCTCCGCAGCGAACGCATTATTGACGCAGATGCCCATTAAAATTGCGGTATATAGGACGTAATTTATAGCCCTGTACTTGGTATTTTGCATCAATTTGCTGTACTCTATTTTTGGAACTGAAGACGTATGCGCTCGCAAATTTTGTCAGGATGTTTCCGGTTCGGCTTGCGAGTCGTGCTGTACGTCCTCAGTCAGGCGTTATTTTAATTTCCGCTTCCGACATCTGTTGCAACTCGCTTCGCGTCTGCATCTATCATCTCTCTCAGCATTTCACCTTCAGGGAGTTTTGCTTGCAAGATAAAGAACATTAAAAGCGAATAGATAACGAGCGACTCGATGAGTGCCAAACCGATAATCATTGCCGTTTGGATACGTGGCGCGGCATCCGGTTGACGTGCGATACCTTCAAGAGCGGTACTTGTCGCACTTCCTTGTGCTCTCGAGGCAAAAATGACGGCGATCGGCAAGCCTAACGTTACACCGAACGCCAACACTGCTAAATAAATCATGAAATGTCCTCCTTGGACGGATAAGGGAGTAGGGGCGAGGTCACCTCGCCCTACTGTCCCAGAGAATTAATGATGCGCTTCATGCGCTTCGTCGTCGTGTTCTATGAACAGCACGATGTAGATAGATGTTAAGATGGTAAAAACGAATGCCTGCAGGAAGCCAGCAAACAGTGCGAAGAACAGCATCGGCACTTGCACCGGAATAATCGGTATGGCATCTGCGATCAGCACGATAAGTCCGAGTTTCGTCAGTTCAATAACAACCGATTTTTCACCAAAAATGTTTCCGAAAAGACGGACAGCGAGAGACCCGGCACGCGATAACTGCGCAACAACTTCAAGTGGAAACATTAAAACCCCCAACCAGGGCGGGTCACCGGCTAAATGTTTCAGATAGCCCCCTATCCCGTTCTCTTTAATCGCAATAATTTGGACACCCAATACAGCTGTTATGCCGAGCGCAAGCGTTGTATTCAAATCTGCTGTGGGAGGTTGGAGCCCCGGAATGATGCCGAGATAGTTCAGGAAGAGAATGAAGATGAAGAAAGAGCCAACGAATGGAATATACTTTTTGCCGTGTTCGCCTAAAATACCGCCGAAGAAGTCCATGATACCGCCAACAAACACCTCCAAAAGCGTTTGTCCTTTCCCTTCAGGTATCCGTTTCAATTGCCGAGTGACGAAAACAAAAAACAACACTAAGACAAGAACAGCAAAGTATGTGTTCGGGATTAGATCGGGCTGTCCCCATCGTGTCGGTTCAGGGATAATTTCATCTGGTAAAATTTTTGAAATCGGATAGAGCAGACTCCGGTGGCCGTTCTCGGCTGCAAAACTCCCGGCTACTGATGCCAAACTGAGTCCGACAACCCAGCAGATAAATGGTATTTTTTTCATATTTTGTTTATTTTAAACTATTAAATCTGATCATCGTTCCACTTCGTTTCACGATGGTGTCTGGTGAAGTCAGGAACCTCTGAGCACTTGGAACAGGTTGGAATTCATCTAAAACCGGGGACCCTGTCCGTTACTGGAAGAGCGAAATGTAATAGAGCAACACTTAAATTCCCATAGTTAGAAAATCACTTCAAGGTTGATTGGGATCCTTATTTGAAAGGATCGCCACCATCAAACCGACCGCTTTGATAATGATGGCACCTTGGACCAAAGCAATCCCTCCAGCGAATGCGTATATATTCATCCATTCCATTTTAAACAAGAGATAGAGGAGTCCAGCGAGTACCGTGTATTTACCGATTGCGATGAAACCCAGCAAGTATTTTGTGCGCTTCGTTTTCCCGGGACGAACAAGCCGTCGAACCACAAATTCAATGGACCAGAAGAGACTCAGACTGATAGCACTGCCGATCAGAAAACTGGGGAGCGCGGGGCGTTTGAATCCTAACAATACCACCGAAATGACGACGGTGAGACAGATTGTCAAGACATAGACCTGGCGGATAAATCGGTCACCAATTTCCAAAGCCGGACCCATTGAAGTGACTCCTTTGTCAAAATCACGGCACATTAGGATCGCCGAAATTTCTGGATCTCGATTGCTTTCAGATTTTATTCTTCTTCAGTGTCCTGTGTTTGTTCTGAAGTGGTGCGACGCTGCTTTTCCAAGCGTTCAAGTTGGCGGTTCCAGCGTGCTACCGAGCGAAACATTTCCATGAATCCAGCGGTAACCCCCATTCCGAAACCGATGTAGGATCCAACTGCTGCGTTGCCTAATTTGCCACCGATCCACTTGCCCCCGAAATAGCCGATACATATCGCGAGTGCAAGCGTTATCCCGATGGAAGCGAGGTCGAACATCCCGATGTTGTCATTTTTCAGATGTTTCAGCCGTTCCTTAAATATTAACATCGCTGCACCTTCATTTTTAGCAGCAAGTTTTGGCTTGCAAGCTGCGCCAAAAATGGAACACATTTATCAGGGGGTAGCCTTTTATCAAGCAACGGTATATATTATAACACGGAGATGTAGGGAATGCAAAAAAAAATGGAATGCTTTCTGCGTTAGGAATTTGCAGGACGTGGCTGGATGCACGGCGTAAATGTTAATTCTCGGTCTGGAGTGCGTCGGTAGGTGAAAGCTGCGCCGCCCGCAGTGCTGGATAGACCCCATCTGCGATTGCCGCCAATGATACCGAACCTTCACCTCTTGTCCAATGGGGGACATCTTTCCAAAAAGCTCACTGGCGGTGTTAGCACCCAAGACGCAGACCTGCTTCGCATTTTCGATATCACTGTCGGAAAAGAATCTGCCAGCGTGAACATCCCATCCCATGCCGAGGGCATAGTCTGTTGTGATACCTTCTAAACGCGTTTTCGCTTGATTCCCATTTCGGCTGCTAACAAAGGTATTGAAGTCTTCCACTTTAGGCAAGACATACAGCACATCGGGGCATTCTGCCTCAACTGCAGAAGCGTCCTCAAGGGTATATCGCTCCGTAGTGCGTCGGGCACGTCGAGGACCTTTCCAAATAGTCGTCCGTGTCCAGAATGCGATTTGATTGGCACCCCCCATCATTTCAAGGTTTTGAGCGATGATACGTTTCGCACCATCGCCGATAGCGATCATACACAACACACCTGCAATCCCGATGAAGATGCCGAGAATGGACAAGCCTGCACGGAGTTTATTTTGCGCGAGGGGCTTTACGCCGGCGGTGATAGCATCACGAAGTTTCATTGCTGCACCTTTTCCTGTATCAGAACCCGAAAATGTTCACCGATATGCTTAAAATCGGATGGGTCTTCAGGTATTACCAACCACCTGAATTACTGTTATCCTACTTTTGCCCAAGAACCTCCAAAAAAGCTTCATCATCTTTTACGTCCGAAAATTCAGCGGTCTCAAGGAAAGTGGGATAGTAAGTATCCTGATTATAGGAACTTAATACATAGCAGTCCTGAGCGACTTTTAAATGATGTAAAGTCTTCTCTCGATCCTTCTCAGAAGCCCAGGTACTCACAGCAAGTTGGAAGTGCCCGTAATGGTTGTTATCCTCTAAATCAATGGCGATCTGTAGGAACCGTTTCGCCTCGTCATACTTCTTCAACCACAACAGACAACAACCGATATCGTGAGCAAGCCACCAAAGATGGTCGAGATTTACAGGGAGACCTGTATCCCGTTTCTTCAACTCTCCTTCCAGATACGCACTCACTTCCGTAAAGATTTGATCGAAACGCTCCCAATCTTCCTGTTTGCCGTACACGAGAAGACGATTCTCTTTCGCAACCAACCAGAATTGAAAATAGTGCTCTGAACCGGGTTCGTTGTTCGCACGTTCCAACTTCTCTATTTCAAGGAGTGCTTCATCGAACCTGTCGTTGCCTCGTAGGACATCTGCTCCGCTTTGCAGGAACTCGCCACGATTGTGGTAACTCACTCCAGGGTTCTCTAAGCGTTCAGAGGCTGCATTATAGAGTTGAATCCAGTCATCAAGACGACCTTCCGTCGCCCAACATCCAGCCGCATTCAGATTGGAAGAAGTCTCCAATACATATTTATCTGGCAAGTGCCGGCACGTCCAATGGTAAAGCCGAGCGTGTTCTTCAACAGCCTCTCGATTCCTCTCAAGAAAAGCGAGACTATAGACTAATCCCTCATGCGCCCAGAAACGCTCCGTATCATCTGGTGCGTTATCCATATACCTACGGAGTAGAGAGATCCGTTTTTCCATGCCGAGTTTGCCCATGTACAGGTATATATCATCGACAGCAAGATGTACCAATTCGGGTGTGAGATCATCTTTAAGCGCAGCTTCAATCTCGTTGCAGGCTTCTGTGAGAATATTCGCTCTCGATGCCGGGTCAGATTTCACTTTTTCCATGAATGCATTGAACTTACTGCGAACTTCTTCTAATTGTGTCATGACATTCTCCTTCAGATTATCTGATAGTTGTAGATGACCAAAGAATTCTTGATTCAAGAATTCTGGATCTGCTTGCAGACGCTTCCGCGCTCGCTGGAGTCGACTTGTAATTGTGTTCACCGACACGCTCATGAATCTAGCGATCTCTCTCGTTGACATCTCGTCAAGATAGAAGAGCGTTACAACTGAGCGTTCCTTCTCCGGGAGTTTTTCCAGAAGCCTTTTCACAAGTTCATGGTAATGCTCGGTTCTCTCTGTCATCCGCTGTTCCGATATATGATGTGTATAAGAAGACTCCTCGATTTCTTCAACAGGTGTATCCTCCAAGGATTGCATTAGAGACTTTTGGCTTCGCATCCAATCAATGCAAAGCCGATTTGCGATAACATGGAGCCACCCGGCAAATTGATCGGGATTCTTGAGCGTCGGAAGTTTTTTGTATGCCCTCAGGAAGGTGTCCTGCATAATCTCTTCCGCATGGTGGAAATCTTGGATCTTCCGCCACACCAATGCGTGAACACTCTTTTGGTACTTTTCGACCAAGATGCTAAACGCCGCGTCGTCGCCCGATAAAATGTTGCGGATAAGTTGGACATCGTCTTCTCTTTCCACGAAACTTCCTCCTCACGAACAGATTGGACCGTGTTTGCCTGCGCCTTAACCAAATACTGGGTTTTGTAAAATTAAGCAATACATTGGGATTCGCACACTCTATTATTAAAGACGAAAGTTTGAGCAGAAAACGTGCATTATGGAAAAAAAATCAAAGAACCTGAATTTTTTGGAATTTGTTTTATGAGTATCAGGCAACAAAAAAGGGAACCGGTTAAAAAAACCAGTTCCCTGTGGATATTCTATTGGACTTCGGAAGCTAAGCCGACAATCCAGCAACAGCGGCGTCCTCACTGTCGAAATGTTCAAATAGATTCACCACACGACTCAGAACAATGAGATTTCTGATATGTTTCCCGACATTGATGACACCCACGCGCCCTTGTTTCCGTGAGGCAGCAGTATATGCCTCCATCAAGGTGCCAAGACCTGAACTATCGATTCGGTTGACCTGCTCGAAATTGATGAGGATACGTGGGGTATCAGAAGCCTCTATTTGTGGCAGGATAACTTTCCGTAAGTCTGATACGGAACGTCCGCCCACCTTTCCAGAGGGTTTCAAAATCGAGATGCCATTTTGCTGGCGAATTTGCGTTGTCATTTTTTTCTCCTTTTTTTATTTGTAAAATTTGTCACTGTTAATTGTTTTTTCAATACGATTCAAACGTTCAATTTAAGGATGCGTTGACTTAACCCGAATTCCATTAAAAAGTTGAACCTGTCGGAAGCACGCGCACGGAATCCAACGCTGAAAACACTGTCGCTGAATTCTTCAAATTGTCCGCCCCTCCAGCCAGCCGCAAGCGCGTAGTCACTATGCATTAGGACAAGTGAAGATACATAAAAGTAACGCCTGAAAACTTCACCTTGGTAAGTATCAGATATCTGGCTTTCGATAGAAGCGGATACTCTGCGGAAGAATCCTTCACGCCATTCGTTTTTGATGAAGCTACCCAAACCTATACCACGGTAGCCGGTGAACGGACGGTACCCGAGTCTATTGACGAAATCTGGATCTACAAAAAATACGGACAAGTAGGGTTGGAAGAGCGATCCGTTGTAGCCTAAACTGACAAACCCATTTCTCCCATCCGATTCGGCTGCCCAAGTTTGGGTGAGGGTAGACCCCACTGAAAACTTACCGCGGCGTACATCTCCAGACAGATAACCAACATTATTAGTCCCAGTGTCACGGTGATGATGCGAGAGGAACGCCGCGCTGATATTGGATGTTGCCGTGAGTGATTGAGAGGCTTGCAGAATAACGTTCTGGTTGTTCACGAGCCTTTGCCATTGTAAACTTCGGCTTTTCCATCAATTAACTTCCTCCGATTCAAAATATCTTTAGGAATTGACTTTACAATGTGATGAGGATTAAGAATTTGATTCTTAATCCTCATCAAAGCGTTCTGAAAGGTTAAACCCCCACGCCACTTATATCTTCAAACTAATCGCTAACTTATAGCACTAAAATTGGACTGTCGATATCAGTTTCAGACAGGGCTGGCATGGAATTCCGATATGCTTCTTTCAACGCTACGAAGCAGCGTCTCATCACTGAGATGGAACGCCTCGCGTATTGTCATTGACCGTTTCTGCTGCTGCTCTATCGAATCGAGCAACTGCTGGTTTTGCACGACAACGACAGAATCAGCATTCTCTTGAATTTCCTGTAGCGAACGTTTCCCTTGTTCGGCGCGACGCTGCCCCTCAAAGTTGAATGGACAGGTCACAAGACCTACAGCCAAAGCCCCTTGTGCTTGAGCAAGAGATGCAATCAGAGGCGAAGCCCCCGCTCCTGTTCCACCGCCCATACCGGCTATAACGAAGACAATATCTGCGTCCGCAACGATGGCGTTGAGCGTTTTCCTGTCCTCTTCAGCGGCTCTTCGACCTATCTCTGGGTTCGCGCCACATCCAAGTCCTTGAGTGGTGTTAGCACCGATCTGCACCGGTGTTGCTTCAGGGTGCTTGTCGAGTGCTTGCTGGTCTGTATTCACGGTATAAAATTCAATGTCCGTCAAACCGTCTTCAATCATTCGTTTAACGGCGTTGCCGCCGGCTCCACCGACACCAATGACCTTGATTTTGGTGTGAATCCGTTTGGATTCTTCTCGTTTAGATGACATGGTTCTCCCTCTTTCAGGTTCGACACCGAACTCCTCGCGCAGGAATTCACGTGTCTGTCTCAATTTGGTCTTGATTGTGCCTATCGCCAATCCGAGTTCAGTGTGGATCTCCTTGACATCCCACAATTCCAGATAGTATAGGACCGCAACGCGGCGCACTTTATCCGGGAGGCAATGCACGGCTTCCCTTATAGCGTCGTAGCGTTCTGTTTCCCTGAAACGCGCGACTGCATCTTGGTCGATACGATCCGTCAGATCCACATAACTATAAGGAATGTCATTTCCGGAACGCCCGGTGGAAGCGTAGTATCGCTTGCAAGCGTTGTAAGCAATCCGACGCAACCAGCCACCGAAACTCTCAACACGCCGCAGTCCGCTGATATTTTCCCAGACGGCTCTCCAGACATCCATGAGAATCTCCTCAGCATCGCGAGGTTGTCTCGAATTTGCGATAATCACTCTCCAAATGCTTGAACTATAACGCGACATCAGTTCTGCAAATGCCAACTCATCACCGACCTGTGCCAGCCGAATGAGTTCTTCATCTGTTAAAATGGGGTACGTTGATAGATCGTATCGCATAAACAGTTTCCTATTGATTTTAACCTTAAAGAGTGGACTTTTTCGGGAGATGGTTTAAAAAAAGTTAATCACTTAATTTTTTTACTGCACCTCTCACGGTAACTTATACCTCCGAACGCAGAAAAACAAGGAACGCCCCTGAAAGCACTCCAGCAAGCAGTAAAACGAGTAACAACATATCGATTATAGCCGGGTTGAGTGTATCTTGAAAAGACAACTTATCCTCAAATATCGGGATAGCCTCCGGTAAAACGGGCTTTTTCGACATGCCTTTCGGAATCCCGATGACGTGAAGACTCTCCGGATCGCTCCGATCCATTTCAACAATAAAGTTTCGGAACTGTCGGATATGAAGACGGCAGTGTTCTAAGAATTGCAAGTGGCGATTAAAGCCTGTACCCGCCATGGATTCAAGGGCATACTGGACAACCGCCGCAGGAGAGCATCGGGTTATCCGTCTTGCGTGCAAGACTTGCGCACTTTGCGCCGCGAGATGCTGGCGGCTCAACTGTTCCCGAATCTCCATGTCTTTGTTGACGAACTCCCGCTGTATCTCTAATTCTGAAGTGTCTACCCCTGCAACTTCTTTCTGCGAGGTTTCTGCCGATTGACGGCGTTCTTTTAAAGCTTCCCTTTTATTCAGGAAATCGCTCCTAATTTGGTCAATGGCAGCTCCTTTTGCCCTCTGAAATTGATGGTGCGTTTGAATCGGAGGCATCCATTTTGTGGAGAGCGTGCCGAGGGTTGATGGCATAAACACCACAACAGTCACCCAGATAAGCAATAGGAGAACGAGACTCAACCGGCTTTCTCGTGTCATCGCCGAGATGATAAGCCCAATTGCAGCGAAAATACCAGCATAGCAAGAAGCGATCAGCACGATAAGCCCCACACGTCCCCAGTCTGCGGCACCGAACTGCGTCCAACTCCCAGTAGAAACGATGGCGAGATTGAACAACACGGCACAATAGAAGGCAATGAGGACTGTGATGAGGGAGCCAAGGAATTTACCCATCAATAGGATAGAGCGCGAAATCGAATTGGCAAGACACAGCCGCAGCGTCCCGCGTTCCCGTTCTCCGGAGAGCGCGTCAAAGGTAAACAGGAGCGGAATGAAAGAGAGCAGATACGTGATGATAAACACCCAATCTATCACCGTGGCGGTGGGGCGGTGATTGCTGAGTGTCTCCATATTCAGACGTGGAACGCCCATCGACCAAATATAGGCAAGCCCGTATAGCCTCCAGAAACCGCCGCTCACGCTTTCGTCCGGTAGCAACGCCTCTCCCCCATCAGCGATGAAGGCAAGGGATGATGGACGTTTGTAAAGTTTACCGGGCCCCTTTTGCAGCAGTGCATACAACTCCGTTCGGGATTTCAACTCGGCGCGGGATGCGCTGACTTTCTCGGAATATCTCCGAACCCGTTCCGGATGGGTCTGCAGATGTACAACGGCATTGGTTACCATCAATGCCACGAGGATGAGCGTGGTTAAGGCAAAGCGGAGACTCGTGAGATGGTCTAAAAGCTCACGTGTGACAATATGCCAAATCATCTTTTTACTATTCCTTGCGGTTCGATTAGAGCAGTTGCGGGATGAACGATTCTCTCCGTATATCCAGCCCGCGCGCGGGTTGGGCTTACGTGCTTTGGGTCGTCGGTTGAACCTAATCTCCAAACTGACTAAAAACCGATAGCTGAAGTCCACCAACTATTCTATACTTCAACTTTGATAAAAATCAAAACTGTTGCCATGAATAGGACGACATTGGCGCATAACAGCAAAAACAGTTCGGGTAAGGCGCGCTGCGCGTTGATGCCAATTTCTGCTCGCTCGAAGTGAAATCGGGGCAAAATCGACCAGTCTATATCCCCTTGATTTGGGGCAAACCACTGTTGGCTGGCGAACGCATCTCTCTCATGAAAGGTGTCAATGAGGGTGCGCCGATATGCCTGCGCTGTTTGGATATAATCCACCATGCTGTCTAAATTGGTGCCCGCCCACGCGGCAGTGGCAAACGTATAAAGGCTTGCCGGACTGAGCTTCATGAGACGTTCATCCCAGTGTGCTTGCCGGAGGGAGGTCTGTGCCACCAACTGCTGCCCGACGAAACCGATCTCTTCGGCATTCCGGATTTGCAGAGGTGCGGCGAATTCATAATAACGGTGCAAGTGTGGCACTAAAGGGTGCCCTGTATCTTTCAGTTCAAGGTTAACCCGAGGGAAGTCCCCGAGGAAGAAATATCCGGTTCCACTAAAGAGACCTGGAAACGCTTCAGACTCTGAAAATATCGGAGGCTCTCCCTTAAGCGGACTATCGGCTAAAAACCGGTGTCGTTCTCTATCCGCCTTTTCCCGAATCTGCGCTATCTGTCGGTCGGCGGATATTTTTTCTGCACGCATGTCGCCCTCCGAATTCAAGGCAAATCGGCTCCAGTTTGGATAGACGAGTACCAAAATCACCCATAAAAACATACAGAGCATCAGGGATGTAGCGGCACGACGGGTTACTGTAGAAACGAGAAGACCGATCAGATAGAAAACCGACAGATAGACGATTGTCGTTAAAACAATGCCGCCAATTCGCAGAAAATCATCCGCACTGAATTGCAAGGCGCGCGCCAAGGAACACTGAATCAGTGTGAACAATAGACTCATCAACACGGGGAGTAGCAGACAAACCATCGCCGCAATATATTTGGCAAACAGCACATTCCCTCTCCCAATGGGATGCGAGAGCACCAAACGCAAGGTGCCGGTCTCCCAATCTCCGGCAATCGCGTCATAAGCGAAAAGCAGGGCGATCAGACTCAATACAACCTGGAAGATAAAGACCAAATCTATCTGTGAAAAGAGATGCAGATACGGGTTATTCATACCGAGGGGTGCCCCTGGGCTTGAAAGGGATGGGACGCTGCCAGACACCCACCGTTCTTCCTCGGATCTGACATCAGTGATCGGATTTGAAAGAGCTGGCACGCTGTCAAACGCTATATCGAGGTCGCTACCAAAACGCGTTTCTAAGCCCGCACTAAAGAGACTCAATGGGTTGGGCGGACGTTGAACCTTCAATTTTAAACACGAATAGGTAGGTGTCGAGGCGATGTTCTCTTGATTCACCGCCTCCCTCTGACTATAATCGGCGAGACGTTCTTCATGCACACCAATTAAGACAAACGTATTGACGACAACAAGCAGGAGGGTAATAACGACCGCGGCAAAAAAACGCGCACTCATCAGATGCATCAGGAGCTCTTGGCGTATCAGGGTCAGTAACATCGTTTTTCCTTAGGAGATGTTTAGGACTTCAAGAGCATCGGCATGATGAGGCAAAAATGTCCATCTTCACCCATCGGTTTCAAAATGGCAGGTTTTAATTCACCCGAGAACTCTATGGTCAAAGACTCCGTTTCAATGTGCGTGAGTGCCTCTATCAGTATCCGGGCATCAAAACCGATACGGATGCTTCCTGTGCTGGACTCCACCGCTAACGTTTCATGCTTATCATCTGGGTCAGAATCCCTCGGCGAAATCCGAATCTGCTGTTCATCTATCTCTAAACAGACCGCAGGGCATTTCGGATCCGAAAACGCTGAAATCTGACGTGTCGCACGCAAAATCGGCTCTTTCTGCACAACCGTCCGCATCTTAGGAGACGCTGGAATGATTTTTTCATACTTCGGATATTCACCGTCTACCAGCTGCGCCGTCAACGTCGCGCGCCCATCCGCGAAAAGAATCTGGTTCGCAACGCGTGAAATTCTTACCTCTGGGGAATCAGCAAACGTTCGTTCAATGCCCTTGACGGCTTTGAGCGGGACGATAAACCCATCGTTACCCTCAGACAACCTGAAGGGTTCACAATGGGCAAGGGCGAGCTGTACCCCATCAGTAGCAACGACCTCCGTTCTGTCCTCAAAGAGGTTAAAATAGAGTCCGTTTAGGAAGGTCCGCCGAACTTTATCCGTGGATGCAGCAAATTCAGTTTTGTGAAGAACAGACCGCAGGGTGTCTCCATCAATCGCCAAGGCTCCATCATCAACAGACGGGAGTTGTGGAAATTCCGCATCAGCAAGCTCGACAATTTTGTAAAGGTCATTCCCACAAGTGATTTCAACCTTGCCATCTGTCGTGGTTGCCAAGTCTATCGGTTTCTCAGTGGGCCACCCTTCAACGATACCGCCCAATTTTTCGGCGGAGACAGTGATTGTCCCCTCTTCCCTGACGGTCCCTTCCACCTTCATTCTGATGCCGACTTCCATGTCCGTCGCCATACATTCAACCGTGTTCCCTTCCGCACGGATGAGAACATTTGATGGCATAGGTGAGGTATCCTCCTCACCCGCGAGCCCCTGCAGCATCTGTAGGGGGTACAAAAGGTCATCTTTTTGAAAAGTTAATTTCATTCCAAAATCTCCGTTCAAATGTTTTCGGGAGCAACGTTCCGCTTCAACGGTGATGTCCAAGGCTGCTGGAACCATGAATTTATACTGTCTTAAGTGTTGCCGGGCACGGCGGAGACGACTCTTAACCGTATTTTCGGATACACCCAAAACGTTACTGATCTCTGCGTAGGTCATCCCTTCAAGGTAGTGAAGCGTAATGGTCGTCCGATTGTTCTCCTTTAACTTCGCAAGCAGTTCCTCCACCAAGTCGCGTCTTGCTTCAGCGAGAGTTCTGGCGTGTTCTGTCGCGATATACTGGGAGTAGGCCTCTGTCTCTATTGTTGAGAGGTCAGTGTCTTGTAGGGGTTCGGTGTGTCGTTGGTTTTTTCGGAGCCAAGCGATACAGAGACGATCCGCAATGACACAAAGCCATCTTGGAAACCGCGTCGGATCCTCCAAGGTTTCCAATTTCTGATAGACTTGCAGGAAGGTTTCCTGCGTAATATCCTCGGCGATATGGAAATCCCCAATTTTCCGCCACGCGAGCGTGTGTACCTGTTTCTGATACTTTCTCACCAGATGCTCAAAGGCAGCCGCGTCACCGGCGAGGATGCGTTGAATCAATACAGTATTATCGTTTCTCACCAAACATCTCCAGAAAAGTCATTTATGAACGGAACTTATATAACCAGGACTTACGCAAATGGATCAAATATCGGACATTTGGACACAAAAAAGCAGCATTTATCATCTTTTTAACCCCCTAAATCCCCCTTATCAGGGGACTTTAAGAAGTAGTGCGTAAGTCCTAATAACATTATATCAGAGGCGTTCTCCTCTTGGAATATCTATTTCTTATCCGGATGCCGCAAATTGTAAACGATACAACCGAGCAGAAAGTCAGCACACCCAATAGGTAAATTCAGGTTTCAAGTATTTCTTCCGTTCAGGGACTCTCCTTAGGAGGGTTGCAAATTGTGAAGAGATACAGATACCCTATCAATTTACTTCACTATAGTGACGCGAGCTGAGAAAAAAAGGGTGCATAATTCTGCAAAAGAGGTGAGAAAGTCCCTAAGCTTTACGAAGGGCTTCAATCGGGGTAAGCGACGATGCCTTTAGGGCGGGATACAGACCAAAGGAGATGCCGATTATCGCTGAGACGGATACCGAAATCAGGATCCACTGTAAGGAGATAACAGCGGGCCATTCGGGAACAATTCTGACGATTTTGACGGCGAGCAGTGCCATGCCTTCACCCGCGAGCATGCCCAACCCAACGCCGATGGCACCGCCGACACCACACATAATCACTGCCTCTATTAGAAATTGTAGTAGAATATCCAATCGTTTGGCACCGAGTGCCTTCCGAAGTCCAATTTCACGAGTGCGTTCGGTGACAGCAACTAACATCATGTTCATAATCCCGATCCCACCCACAAGTAGCGAAAATCCTGCGATGCTGCCTAAGGTAATTTTTATGATTTTACTAATTTTCTCCAGCTGCGCCATACCGGCGTGCATTTCAAAGATTCTGATGAAGTCGTCTTGGTTCTTGTGCCGTTTCCGAATGACAGTTTTGACCTCTTCAACCGCCTTAGGAACATCCTTGACGGTGTGTGCATAGACGGTAATGTTCGGAATCTGGTCATTGCCGGTGAAACGTTCTTGTATGGTAGATACGGGAATAAAGGCGAGGTTGTCGAAACTGACACCAAACCGGAGACTTGTGCCGCGTGGCACGAACGTTCCAACAACCGTAAAGCGTTCAGTGAACCGTCTACCCTCTTTTTGTCCCCACCGGTTGTAATAGTCGCTGTCGCGTGCGATTTTAATTTCTTGTCCCAATGGAGATTTATCACCGAACAAGGCGGTCGCGACATCACCTCCAAGCACACAAACTTTCGATGCGTTTTTAACGTCTTCATCCGTAATAAAACGTCCCTCTTTAACGTCCCAATCCATTGCGCTGTTATAGGTAGCATCTACGCCGTTCCAGCCTGCACGAACTTCAGAGCCGCCTGAAGCCTGGATGAGCACACCGCCCCAGTTCCAGATTTGCGGTGTGGCTGCACTAACAGTTGGACACTCCGCCTCGATTGCTAAAACATCTTCATATTTCAGATATTCATTGCTGCGGATACGGACCCAGCGATTGTTTACACGCTTGTACGAACTCCGGAACACAAAGAACTGATTTGCCCCACCTAACTTTTGTGCGTCTTGCCGGACAATCGCCTTGGCACCATCACCAATCGCTATCATCGCTAATACCGAAGCGATACCGATGATAATACCGAGCATCGTCAACAATGAACGCATTTTGTTGCTACGCATCGCAGATATTGCGACGGATACTGCTTCGACTATACGCATTTCATTCTCGAAATTATAGTGAAATCTGTGTTTACCGATTCCCGATTAGATTTTTTAGGTGTTGTGTATTCGTAAAAAAGTGTTCTTTCTTCTCGGGTATTATAGATACAATTTAGGCGCGAAAAGATTGTCTTAATTTTATAGGACTTACGCACTTCACAGATAAGTGCGGTTTCTAACTGCCCCAATCTCAGAGAGGGAACGTCTATATTGTTCAAAGACAGGTATCTCGACTTAATTTGCGCAGGTTCTGTTATTAATGACGCGGTTCTGAGACAAAAAGGGTGCATTATTTTTATCAGGTTTTTTAGTTTCGGGAGACTCGCGCCTTTTGTGGAACGGATCATTGCGAATGCCATTCTCGATGAAACGAGAAACTTACTATCGCTTGTGTGGGGTTGTATGGACTCTCCAGCAACACCCGACACAAGCAAAGCACGAGTTAGATAGATCATTCGCTCAATCGGCTTCCTCGGATACAGAGTTGTCAGCATCGTCCGCATCCAAGTATTTCAACGGGCTTTCGATGATGTAGTCCCCTGATTCCTCAAAAAACTGCTGAATCAGATAGACATGCGCACCCCCAATAATCAGTAGGATCCGGTCGTCAACAGATTCGGTGATGCGTGTCAAGTTGACATAAATCTTGATATTCCGATCATACCAAAAGTGGGAAAGCCAATTGGCACCGGGATATTGGTCATCGAGCCCGATACGCGCGACCCATCGCATATAATGCTGATGGTCTTTACGTATACCTTCGGGTTGGTTCCACTGTATGTACAGGTCAATGATTGATATGTATGCGTCAAGTTCAATCCAAGTCTGGCCCTTTTCATCTTGAGTTGCTTTTCCCTCAGGCATAGATGGAGTAGGAAGGAGGTGTTCCTGATTGTGTGCTTTTGCGAACCCACGGTAGTCTAACAAAGCAACATCAAATTCACCTTCACCCCAAGGAATGAAGGGATCATTTTTTCGGGCATCAACTCGATAATCAACACAGTAAAGCTTCGGATGTCCCATCTGTTTTGCCAATTGGAACCCAATCTGATCATGTTCCGATCGATTGAGTTTGTATGTGCCTTTGAGATACTCTTGATAGTTTATTTCAACTTCAGCGTCATATATTTCATCTACCTCAAGTGCTATCTTGGTAGGCTTAAATGCTTTGAGTTGTTCAACTAACTGTTTGATCTCACGTTGGCGTTTGGGAGCACGGACATCATCCATTTTGATATTGAATGCATCCAATGTATTATTCGACAAGTGCGCACTACCGAGGATCATGATCGTTGGTTTTTGGGGTATCTGTTGAGTTTCTGCTTTAGATTCTGGCTGATCATTTCCCGTAGCTATGCCGCTCAGTAATAACATAGTAGCGAGTAACGTCATAAAGTTTAAGCCGTTTTGCATCAATTGGACAACGCTGGAATCCCCGCCAGTCACGACACGATTGATGAGGTTATGCGATTCCTCGTCATCGAATGTTTCCAGTGGCAGTTTGCCTGTTTTTTGCAAGGCATCCCGCTGCAAAGCGAAACCGGCTCTAATGCGGAGTTGCTCACGTAAAAGTGGGAGGAGTGTTGAGATCGCCTGCTCCACGAAAAAGAGGCAACAGAGCGCAGCCAGCCATGGAACCGCACTGTTTATGAGATCTGCATCGACGAGGGTGTTAACGGTTTCTCGGAGCACGAGGAGCTGGGCTGCGCCAGCACCTGCGTTGATGAGTACAAGGGTTATCCATACTGTGGCAATAAAAGGAGATGCTTTCAACACCTGTCCGAACAGCCAGAGTAGGTCCCGAAATGAAGGGCGGGTTAATTGTACTTTGTCCCACATGGTTTTCTGTTTACCTCGGTTAGTCCTAAATTACAATGGAGTGTAGGGAAGGCGTTTCAGCCCTCCGTCTCATTGCGTTTCTTCCGAACTCAAGTAGTCCAATGGGCTCTCTATGTGATAAAATTCGGAGTCTTCCGCAATCTGTTTAAGGAATCCTAAATGTCCAGCACCAATGATTAACAAAATACGTTCATTCTCTAATTCTGTAATTCGCGTGAGGTTGACGAAAATTTTGAGATTTCGAGGATACCAAGCATGTGCCACCCAATTCGCTCCAGGGTATTTGTCTTGTAGACCGATTCGAGCAATCCTTAAGTAGTCGCGGAGGTTTTTTCGAATCTTTTCATCTCGGTTGATCCGTATATACATGTCAATTATCGGTTCGTATTTCTCAGGCTCAATCCAGATTTTGCCATCTGCATCCTGCGTCATCTTTCCAGTAGGTGGCGGACCCAGAAGGTGTTTCTGATCGTTCGCCTCTGCAAACGTGCCCCAATCTATTAAATCATGATCCAGATCCTCTCGGACGATTGGATCATCACGGAAATAATCTACACAGTATACCTTTGGATGTCCCATATCTTTCGCCAGTCGGAACCCAATCTGGTGAATTTCATGAGGCTCCAGTTGAAAACTATCCTTTAGGTAACCGTTGTATTCCGCCTGAAGATCGGCATCCCAACGCTCATCAACTTCAACAGCTATCTTCGTCGGTTTAAATTGGGCGAGTTGATCCGCAAGTGCCTGAAGTTCAGCTTGCCGTTTAGGCGCGAGGACATCATCCATTCTGTAATTGATTCGGTCTGCACCCCAATTTGCCAAATGTCCGCTTCCAAGAATCATAAGAGCCGGTTTTTTCGTCATTTGCTCAGTTTCTCCCGTAGATAAGTCTGTTCGATCATCACTTGCGACTGTGCCGACCACAAGTAATACAGCGGCGAATAACATTATCAAACAGAACTCACATTTCACTAAGGCTTTCATAAAATTTTCTCCGATCTGTGGTATCGGTAACCCTGCCTCAAAAAAGAGAACAACAGATTAAGGCGTTTCCGCTTCGTTTGCATTCAAGTATGGCAGCGGACTCTCAACGATGTAATCTCCTGAGTCCTGCAAAAACTGTTGAATCAGATAAACATGATCACCACCAACAATCAGTAGAATGCGGTCATCGGTGGACTCAGTGATTCGCGTCAGGTTCACAAAATTCTTGAGATTGTGCGCATACCACCAATGTGCGACCCAATTCGCACCCGGGTATTGGTCTTTGAGTCCAATGCGTGCGGTGCGCAGATACCCTTGATGGGAGGTGATTATCTCCTCAGGTTCGTTCATACGTATATACATGTCAATCAGCGGTTCATATTCTTCATGTTCAACCCAGAGTGTTCCATCTGCACCCCGCCGAATTTTCTGTCCATCTGAGGAAACGGTCGGTAGGAGATGCTCCTGATTGTGCATCTCCGCGAACGTGTCGAAATCCATCAAGTGGTCATCAATTTTATCACGGATCGGCCGGTGTTTTGGCCAATCAGCAATAGAATAAAGCCTCGAGTGCCCCATCTGTTTCGCTAACCGAAAGCCGATCTGCTCCTTATAATTCCGGGTAAGTTCGTATGTGCCATCCAGATAACCTTGATAGTTTGCGTTAAGCTCAGCATCAAAGCTTTGGTCTGTATAAACGGCTATCTTGGTGGGACCAAATGCTTTCAGTTGCGTCACCAGTTGTTCCATTTCGCTTTGGCGTTCGGGTGCGAGGACATCATCCATCCTGAAATTGAATCTATTGATTCTCGGATTTGAGAAAAATATACTACCGAGAATCATGACCCTCGCTTTGTCTCCGGTGTCCTCTATTTTCCATTGCCCTTTCAATTTGTCGCCAAAATCGATGTCTACCGCCCCGAAATTGCTGAGATTCCCGAGCAACTCCTCAATGCGTTCCGGTGCGATCTCCCCGACGATGTTGACAAAGGTGACTTCTCCAGACCTTTTCGGGATGATGATAGCGAAAATCCCGTAAACCTTCTCTTCGTCAAACAGTAGATTAATCTCCACCGTTTCACTGCGCCCCTCAATTTTGACGAGGACCTCCCACTCATCCTTTTTGAGCTTCTCCTTGAAATAGTCAACTAACTTCTTCTCATCAATCGTTCCCCTATCGTAGGTCCGGACATAGATGCCGTCTAACATCTGGATCAGTTCAGCGACTTCGGGTTGATTGCTCACCGATTTGGTTACCAGACTGATGAGTTTCGAGGTTAAGTTCACTTCGACTTTCGCCGCAAGCGGTTCTGGAAAATCGAAAAGGATAAGTCCTTTTTCGTCGGTCTTGGCCGATTTGTTCTGTTGCGCGACTGCTGAATGCATCAGTGTTAGCGATGCAACCAAAAACAGGAGCGTGAACAGTTGTATAAAGTGCTTTTGAAGTTTCATGGGTTCTACTCCTTATCTATTTTATCGGTTTTTGTATCCAGAGTGCCGTGTGGTAATCGGTCAAGACTATCCAGACTCCGATGGATTGCCGATGAAATATTTCTTTTCTGTTTTGACACATGACGCGAGGCTGTTTCAATCTGAACAAACGGAAGACTTGAAACTTCATCAATCCGCACATCCGGGAGTTTCTCCTTAACAATGGTGCCGGTTCGCTCCACTGCGTAATTCAACTTACTGAGTGCATAAGCCAAGTCACGGGAGGCTTGCTGCACTTTCAGATGCTGTTGGTACTGGTAGGTCCCGAACAAGACGACTCCGATGAGACATGCCACCGCACCTGCGCGAGCGAGCATCGAAGTTAAATCATCCGAGAACGTAAACAGTTGGAATATCCGATGTAGCCACCCCGTGCCCTCGTTGGGATGCGCGCGCACGTAAGCCTCAACGGCGTTGAAGATTTCCGGCGGTGGCTCTGGTTTCGGAAGTTCGTGCAATGCGCCGCTAATTGCTTGTGCGAAGCGAACTTCATCTTGACACATTGGACAGGATGCGACATGTGCTGCGACTGTCGCCGACGTGTCTGCATCCAATTCATCGCTAAGATACGCTTCTAAGGTATCTTGAACTTCCGTACACGTTAAATCTGGATGGGAAGGAAATTGGTTCATTCGTTATCTCTCCAATAGGGACGCAGTAACTCCCGCAATCGCTTGCGGGCACGAAATGCTGTCGATTTTACAGTTCCTTCGGGTTGTTCTAAGACCTCTGCAATTTCTTTGAAACTCATGCCATTCAGTTCCCGCATAATTACGACTGACCGCATATCTGGTGGCAATTTTTGAATCGCACACTGGACGGAGTCTTTGAGCTCTTGTTGGATCACAATCTCATCTGGTGATGGATTGGATCGACCAGAATGCGTGTGCATCAAAGTTTCGAGTTCTGTTTCAGGATCTATGTCGTCTCCGCCTGTTAAATGCACCTGAAATTTGTCTCGCTTTAGCAGGTTGAAACAGAGATTCTGCACACATTTTAGCAACCATGAGTGTGCAGTCTTCGGACGCAATTTGTTACGGTGTTTCCACGCCGTGATGAACGTCTCTTGTGTTATATCCTCCGCATCTTCCCGATTTCCGAGTAGATAGAGGGTGTGTTGATAAACCCGAGCCTTGTGTTCATGTACAAGCTCAAGGAATTTATCTTCTGTCATGTTTCAGCTCCGCGCATTTTGAGGTTGCTGTTACTACAAACGAGTGGCAAAAAAGTTGCATTTTTTTTTAATTTTAATATTTTTCGGAGGAATTTAGGCAGGGCTGACTGGATGTGGTAGGTGCGGTTACATGAAGTTTCAGAATTTAATTCGGTAATAATCCGACATAACGTAGCAGTGCCTCT
>VXPE01000059.1 GCA_009839745.1 Candidatus Poribacteria bacterium | reverse complement strand
CTGGGGAAACACCCAAGCAAAAACACCTACAGATTTATTTTCAAACTGGCGTTATACTACATTTTACGGATGAAATCAATCCGTTGTTATTTTCTGAGAATCCGCGAAATCTGTGTAATCCACGAAAATCCATGATTCAGACAATTGGCGGAATTTTCACACGCTCTACCGATCCTCAATCATCTCACGAGTGGCGGGTCTCTCCGGTGCTACCGGTTCCGGACGCTGACTCAGCCACCACGCAAACACGACGACGAGACACGCAAGCACAATGGCGCTGAGAGCCATCGGGACACCTGTTGATGCGCCGTCACTGACATCGATCTGGTGTTTCGCGACGACTGCTGATGCCACAGCAACGACCGCCAACACGAGGTTCACCTGCCACGGAATCTGAAAAAGCACTGCAATAAGCGAAATCACAGCGACAGTGAGACTCAATTGGGCAAGCGGATGGTAAGGCGTCGCATCGAACTCGTCAGCGTCAGTCGTAGCACTGGCGCGATGTGGGAGCGGCGGCGCGCCCTCTTGATACGTCATCTCAATGAGACGGATGAATTCCGCGAGAAGTTTTCCATCTTGGATCCACTCGAAGAGGTCGGGGTATTCGTGGCGGAGAAGTATCACGAACTCTTGGCGTTGCGCACTAAAATCCGTGAACTCTTCCCAGTCGCGCTCTGGGACGATGACGTAGGGTTCAGGACCAACACGGAGTTCATATCCTTGTCCTGCCATATAGACGACACTGCCGATGCCTTCACGTTCGGCGAAAACGATTTCTGTCGAATCACCGGGGTCCATCTGTTGACTTCTGTCTTCTTGAACGACAGTCATATCGCGTTGCTTGAGCGCTTCCGTTGCTTCTTCAGCGTGCGTCGCCATTTCGTTGTCCGTGACGGCCACCCCGATGCGACTTACCAGTTCCATCGCTTCCACTTCGTGTTGCGGTTCAACGAGGAGGGCGGTTTGGCGTTCCTCTTTTAATTCAATCGGACGGCATCGGATCTGTTGCGCGCTCAAAGTGGCTTGGATGAGTTTCACTTCCCATTCATCGTTGGTGCGGTGGATCTCGACCCACTCAGGGGTGCTACCGATACCCTCACTGAACAGTTGAGACACCTGTCTCACTTGCCCTTGACTCGATTGTGAACCCTGTGGTGGACTCACTGTCTTTCCTCTCATAATAAATAACTCCTCTGTCTGTGTGGCGGAAACATGCAATCGTGTTTATCTGTGGCTATAGAAGAGAAATCGCGATTCGCAGCTCGTTCCTACTGGGGATGCGAAAGCCTCTTATCATACGGCTAACAGTTCAGTGTAAACAGCCTCCGTCAACGCCGTGTTCTTTTCGCTATTAAACAACTGCTCAGCGCGGTTGCGAGAGGCTTCCCCCATTGCCCGCAATCGTTTTTGATCCGTCGCAAGCGTTGCAATAGCATCCGCAATCGCCGAGGCATCTTCAGGCAGTACTAAAATCCCTGTTTCAGGGGTAACGAGTTCTTTACTTCCACCGAGTGGCGTGGAAATGACGGGGGTGCCGACCGCCATTGCTTCAATGATGGTGCGCGGGCATGCCTCCGGGATAATAGATGGCACCAACATAACGTCAAGCAGGCTTGTAACCACCCGCGTATCCGACAAAAATCCAGTGAAGATGACCGAATCTTCAACGCCTAAATCTACGACCTCCTGTTTGAGTTCGTTCATATAGTCAATATCCTTTTGGAAGTAAGGACCGCCAACGATCAACAATTTGGTGTCTATTCTTCCTTTGAGTTCTGCTATCGCTCTGACTAAAAAATGGATACCCTTCTCCGGCGTAATCCGAGTTACGACTCCCGTAACGATGGAGGTATCGGAGGCATTGGGAAAGAGTTCCGATCGGAGGGTTTCCACCTCTTCTGCGGATGCTTGAAAAGCCTCTAAGTTGACCCCGTTATAGATTAACGTCTGTTTTGCCGTAGGCGCGAAATTCCAGCGAGTTGCCTCCGAAACGAGTATTACACGGTGCAAAAACCTTTCGCAAATCCGATCCAGAATGCCGTAGGAAGTCGCGTAGCGTTTGTGCATCACGATCGGGATACGGTTTATCCGCGCGACAATACCGCCGAGCAGTGCTACCGACAGCGAGTTCGCATGGATGAGGTCGATCGCATACCGTTTTACTGTTTGATGGAGTTGAAGAATAACCCCAAGTTGTCGGAAGTCGTCAAGCAGATCGCCGAGGGTAAATCGTTGGACCTTATCGGTTTTGTTATGTGCCGCGGGTAGAGACAATGGAACGACACTTGCCTCCGTCTTTTCTACCTCCGCTGCGAATCGGCTCCCACCGAGGCATCCGACATACGGCGTAAAACGATCCTTATCTAATAGATTGAGCAGGAGTAAGAGACTGCGTTGTCCACCGCCGATGCCCGAACCGCTATCGAGATATAGGATATTGGATTTCGATGTGTCGGATGTTTTCATCTTCAGGGATTTGTGATATTGGCTCACGGGTTTCGCTGCCGTGTGAGACGTTTGCGTCTCCAAGCGTTATACGTATTTGTATACAAGTAGCAGGCAGGGCATCTGTCATCCGTTCTGCCCACTCAATGATGCAAATTCCATCGCCTTCCATATATTCGCTGAGTCCGAGTTCGGCGATCTCCGCACTGTTTTCGAGACGGTACAGATCGATGTGGTAGATCGGGAGTACCCCATTATACTCATTAATCAGGATATAGGAGGGACTATTCACAACCTCGTCTGGAGAGATGCCGACACCGCGCGCAATGCCTTGCGTCAAACAGGTTTTACCCGTGCCGAGGTCGCCGATGAGTGCGATGACATCTCCTTGCTTGAGCGTTTTGCCTAACCTTTCACCGAGCGCTTGTGTTTCTGCTGGGTTTTCTGTTTTAAATGTTTCGTTTCTATTTTCCATTTTTTTAATTTACCTTGCGGTTCGGTGAGGGAGGTTTGGATACTGACGTGCCTCCGCGTATAGCCGCACTCCACTTCGTTACGTGTTACAGCTTTAGTGTAATGTGTAGGCGTAAGTTTTCCTTTTTTTAATTTACCTTGCGGTTCGGTGAGGGAAGTTTGGATATTGACGTGCCAGCGGCACATCGTAAAATGTCCTCTTGGGTCAGATTCTCGTTGATAAATTCACCCGTGATCTTGCCCGCATGTAATACTATGACGCGATCGCTCATACCGAGGATTTCTGGGAGTTCGGAGGATACAAACACGATCGCGACCCCCTCTTGCGCAAGTTTTGCCATCAGTGTGTGAATTTCCGCTTTCGCACCGACATCAATCCCGCGTGTCGGTTCATCAAGAAATAACACCGTCGGATGCGTCATCAACCATTTGCCGAGAACGACTTTCTGTTGATTGCCGCCGCTGAGATGGTTCACAGGCACTTCAAGCGAAGTTGTCTTAATCTGAAGGGAATCTACGTAGTGTTCGCTTTTTTCAAATGCCGTGTTGTCATCAATTATCCCGTGTGATGTGATGTCTGACGATGGACCGAGACTCGCAAGCGTCATGTTGCGGACGACATCTACGTCTAAAAGGAGTCCATAGCGTTTCCGATCCTCACTGACGAGTGCTATGCCGTGCTGTATCGCCTCACGTGGGGAGTGAATGTTAACAGTGGCATCCTCTATGACGATTTCTCCACGCCATCTACCCTCGTAAACACCGAAAATCGTGCTAATCAATTCTGTCCTTCCCGCGCCCATTAAACCTGCAATGCCGAGGATTTCTCCACGTCGCACCTCAAAATTGATGTTTTCAAGTTGTGGCGGTTCCGATGGGTAAGTGCTTAGGTTTTCCACCCGGAGTGCTACGTCGTCTCGGTTTGACCTGTTTTTATCAATAGAGACAGTTCGTCGTTTTGGAAACAGAGCGGTTAACTCGCGTCCGACCATCTGTGAGATGAGCGCATCTTCGGTGCACTCAGACGATTTAATGGATTGCGTTGCGACTGTTTTGCCGTCCCGTAGCACTGTCACCCGGTCAGCGATTTGAAAAATCTCCTTGAGTTTATGGGTGATATAGATACAGGCGACACCCTTTTCTCGAAGTTGCGTCAGAATCTCGCGAAGGATGTCTACTTCGCTTTCGGTCAAGGCGGCTGTCGGCTCGTCCAGCACGAGTAACAAGGCACTCCCTGACGATTCGCTGTTGGCTTGCAAGCTGCGCCGCTGCTGAATATGGGCTTGCAAGCTGCGCCCTAAAGCCTTTGCGATTTCTACGAGTTGTTGTTGTCCGATACCGAGTTCATGGACAGGTTTACGGAGTGGGATCGTCAGTCCAAACTGCGAAAGGAGTTCGCCTGCTTCGTGATAGAGACGATGCTTGTTAATGGTCCCGAATTGGCACGGTTCCTTACCGAGATAAATATTCTCAGCGACCGTCATCTCTGGAATAAGTGCCAGTTCTTGATGGATGATAGCGATTCCCGCACGTTCTGCGTCACGCACGGTATGGAACTGTTGCTCGTTTCCGTTGATATGCAATTCTCCTTCGTAAGTCCCGTACGGGTAAACGCCACCGAGAATCTTAATCAACGTTGATTTGCCTGCGCCGTTTTCTCCACACAGCGCATGAATTTCACCCGGACGCACCTCGAAAGAGACATCGTCTAGGGCACGCACGCCGGGGAAGTCTTTGGTAATTGATTGCATGTGGAGAAGTGGGGTTGTCACTGTTCATCAATGCTCCGATGCTCGATTTATTTTTATTATAGCAGAATTCACGGTGGTGGTCAAGTTTATGGCGTGAGGTTTTTTGAGCGAATTGGACCGGTTTCCCATACAATTTGACATCTTAAGTCGGAGCCGTTATAATTCTTAAAGCAAACGGTAGCCTGCAACAACGACTCAAGAAGTTTGCGAGTGTGCTAAAGTCTTAGAATACTTTACAACTTTCTACCAAACCCGTAGTTTCCTGCAACAATACGCAGAAACACGCAAGCAGATATAAAGAAGGTGCGTCAAACATTCAAACTTATGTTATTCTCCCGCCAAGGTATAATTAAAAAACATGAAACTGTTTACATTTTTATGTGCGTGTTTTGCCATTGCTATCTTTGGAGGGTGTGCGAGATTTCATCCGAAAACCCACACCGTCGAACTTGGTGTCCTCACTGATATTGTCAACGATGTTGAAGTAAACGGCATCCACTCAAAATATAAGGGACAGAAGGTTACGATTACCGCGGCTGGCAGAATTTATCCGAGTGCCGATGGAGATCCACCGAAGTTAGAATTGTTTACACATCACAATAAAGTCCGTTTTTTCATCACCGACCCGGACGCTAAGTTTCTGCAACACTATTATTCAAATTACATGGAGAGCGATCTCGGACATATTCGCGGACATACAACTTACACCTTCACACTTTTGATAAAGGACATTTCCGAAAACAAAACCACAAACAAAGACCGTTTTTTCACTATCTGGTCTGATGTCCCTGAACACACCGCGAAAGCGGATATCGAAGTTATCAACACGACGCTTGAACAGATTGTGACGGGGGGTCAGAGGTATGTCGGGAAAACAGTGCGCCTTCACAATGAGACCGTTTCACTTAAGAGACTCAATGAACTGCTGGGCATCGGAGATGATGTGGACCCTGAATTGGTAAAAAATTACTCAGGCGCGATGACGCTTGACACGAATAATAGAAATGTGACGTTTTGGATTATTGATGATATTGCGGGGGATGGACTCTTACCTTCCAAACTGCAAAAATACGAGAATCATCAGATGTATACATTCACACTCTACGTTGAAAGCATCGTAACAGATGGAATACAGGTCGAGATTACCACAGGCATTGCAGATGATTAACGAAAGCGCGTTTTTTCTTTGATATATATCTAAAGATATGTTATACTAATTATATATTTAGAAATCTGGTGTATTTAGAAATCGGAGGATTATTATGGCTGAAGAAAAAAAGGACGAAATGGTACCCGTTACCGCTGAATATGAAGTCGTCGATCAGGTGGATGATCAGGCGATCATTGAGTTGATGACTGGACAGACAATTCAAGATTACGTCTATTCCTTCAAACAGGGGGGACGGACTGTTGAAGGGTTGACCTTAGCCGGTATTAACGAAGCCGCAAATCGCCGGGGCGGTATCCAGATTGAAGAGATCGATTATGAGGAACGCGAGCATTCTTGGATTGCTACTGCCAAAGCGGTCGATACAATCACCGGTTCGTCTCGTTACGGTGCCTATGAGCAACTGAAGATGGCTGGCGGACGCGCCGATCCGTTCGCCTTCACCAAAGCAATTCATAAAGCGCAACGCAACGCAATTAAACAGTTGATCCCCGTGCCGGTCATCCGCGAGGTTCTGAATTTCTACCTGAATCGAAAAACAGGGGGGGGCAATACGACGCAACGACCGCAGCTACAACAGGGCGGTGGAAATATTGCTAACGCCCAAAAAGCGGCTTTCGCTATCGCGAACAATCTGGCGGGACCTCTGGAGGGGAAAGGCATCGGTAAGGCAGACCTCTGGAACTACATCAAACGTAAATATGGTGTGGAATCTCGGAACGATATGAGCGAGATGCAGTGGACGCAGCTTTCTGCTGAACTGAAAGCCGCGGAAACCTCACCACAGTTGTTAGATGAACTCTGTGAACGTGTAAAGCAATTAACAACCGCTGCGCAGGAGAGTGAAGTCCCTGAACCGGAGGAATCCGCGAATCAAGAGACCGCATCTCCAGATGGCGCACCGGCAGAAAATACACAAGCCCAAGAATCACCTTTTTAGTCATGAGTTCCACTGTTGGTCCGGTTTTGAACCGCTCCAGCAGTGGAACGTTTTTATCTGCTTATAGTTTTTATTGACCTCGCGGTTAAATTCTTGTAAAATGGGGATAGTCGGTTCTATCCATGCGAAAGACGATTGTTCAAAAGCGAGGACTCCTCCCGCTTTCTCTCCTGTATCTCCTCAACTGATGAGCGTCTAACTCAAGTAATTTATACACGGAAAAAGCGTTGGGTGTGGAACGGGTTTACGGTTACACGGCTTTCAAAAGGAGAGGAAAAATGAAAGTTAATGCGAATTTGAAGAGACAAAGATGATTCGGGAACACGGACTGGCTACAGTATTGCCAGTTTCTCCGAAAGCCAAGCTCGCTACCACGTGGGGTAAACTTAAGAGGATGTAGATAAGAGATTCGTTTCACTGTGTGCATCTCTGTCTTAGCAATTGAGTAGATACTCTCGACTCCGTAAGGCATCTTGCAGAGAATGCACAGTCGGCGTGTTTTCAAGGAGCAGATCGCCGGTATAGTCTTGCGTTTTCAAGCGTTCGGCAATGGCTCGAAAGTCGACAAAGCCATCACCGACTTCCGAGAGCACACCCTCTTCGGTTTTCTGTTTGAAATGGACCGAGGTGAGATCCGTCATTTTAACAGCCCCCCAGAAGTCGTCAGGAGGGTTCACCGTTGTCCCGTCGGCACGGTATGTGTTTGTTTCGTCGTAAGTAAGTTTGGCACCGCCCGCGACGGCTAACTTCAAGGTCAATGTAGCGGTTTGTCGGGCGTTCTCCACAGCAAAAACCATTGGAAAATCCGGTAAAAGTGCCTCATATCGCTTTAGGTTGGCAATAGCAGCGGATTCGTCAATGTCTCCTTCGGTGTCAAGATCGACGAGTCGGAGCCGCGGTTGTGCCGGGCAGAGGAGGTATGCCAACTTCTTTGCCTTAACAATCTGCTGTATGTCTGCTTCACTGTCCTTTGGAGATGACAGCCAAGGATGGGACATGGCATAACTCAAGGTAAGTCCAGATGCTTTTTCAATGAACGCTGCAATCTCCGTGAAGAGTGTGGCATGTTTCGTTTCGTAGGGTTGTTTTTCCCAGACGGCATCACAGATAGTTTTGTATTCCGCATCCGTGTAGTCAGCCATCGCGGATTCGAGATGTTCAATGCATTCCCCAAATTCAGAGTTGCGCAGGTAGTCGCCTTCACGAACCTCCATATCCTTAAATCCGTTCGCGCCGAATTCTACCATGAGTTTATCGAAGCGCGCGCCGCTTTCCATCTCTGCAGACCAGATATTGGTTACGATTCCGAGTTTTTCAAACATTTTGACATCCTTTCATTGTTAGCGTATGATATACAACAGAGATTATAGCATATTTCCAAGGAGTTTCAACAAAGACTATGGCACAAAATGGGCGATTTACTGATGAACTCAGGCTCACTGCTGCACCGATTTGGGAGGCGGATCTTCGGCATCCCTTCGTTAGAGGTATTGCCGATGGGAGTCTTCCAACAGAGAAATTCAAGTTCTACCTAATTCAGGATTACCTGTTCCTATTGGACTATAGCCGTGTATTTGCACACGGTGTTATCAAGGCGCACGATGAAGCGACGATGGCGATGTTTGCAGAACTGCTCAATTCAACACTGAACACCGAGATGGATTTGCATCGCGGGTATTGTGCGAAATTCGGTATCTCTGCCACTGAGATGGAAGCCGCGCCGATGACACCTACGACACATGCTTATACCCGACATCTACTTGATGTCGCGCAGGTCGGGACTTTAGCGGATATCGTTGCCGGTGTTTTACCGTGTCAGTGGGGTTACGCTGAAATCGGCACAACGCTTGCTGCACAAGGCGGTTCGCCGGAACCCCTCTATCAGGAGTGGATTGACATGTACGCCTCTCCCGAATTCCTATCGCTGGGTGAATCGTTGCGAGGACTTCTCAACAATCTCACAGCCGAGCATAGTGCCTCTCAAAAAGAACGGATTAAAAACTACTTCTTGCTGAGCAGTCGTTATGAGTATCTCTTTTGGGAGATGGCTTACACGCAGGAGACGTGGAAAATTTAGTCGTATGTGTTTAGGATTTACGCATTTCCACGGTAGGTGCGGTTGGAAACCGCACGGTTGTGTCATGATAGACCTAATTCTCTGATTTTGCGTAATTTTTGTTGTTAAAAGAATCTCTTTACCGAGGCAGAGCGATATAGAAGACGCTGCCTTGTCCAAGGGTGCTTTCCAGCCATATTCTTCCGTTGTGGGAGAGGACAATATGTTTAGCGATTGCCAATCCTAATCCAGTGCCACCCATTTCTCGGGCACGTCCTTCGTCAACACGGTAAAACCTTTCAAACACGCGGGATTGTGATTCCATCGGGATACCGATACCTGTATCTTCTACACGCAGGAGGATCTCTTCCGAGTCTATCTCCGCGCCTTCAGTTCCTTCACCTGAACAGATCTCTGCTGAAACGATAATCGCTCCACCGTCTGGTGTATATTTAATAGCATTGTCAATCAGGTTCACAAAGATCTGCATGAAAAGTTGTCGGTCTACATTAACCCTCGGGAACTTTTCAGGAACCTCCCATTTTAAAACCAACCCTGATTCCTCTAATAGCGGCTCAAACACATCTAAAATCGGTGCGTGGAAGGTATTGAGGTCGCAAGGTGAGCGTTTCAATTCTACCTCACCCAACTCCAGCCGAGAGAGTTCCAACAGGTCTGAGACCAAACTTGTAAGTCGGGCGGCGTGATTGAGAATTTTCACGATGAACTGTTCGCCTGTCTTTGTCCGAACGGAATTCTCACCGAGTAGGGTTTCGGCGTAACCTCGGATCGTTGTGAGTGGCGTTCGGAGTTCGTGTGAAACGTTTGCCACGAAGTCCGCTCGAATCCGCTCTAATTGCCGTTCCTTCGTGACATCGTGGATAACGATGACGTATTCTTGACCTGCAGAAACGGGAACAACCGTGACCTCTGCCTCCGGTTCTCTCAGGTTACCGAGTTGGATTTCTGCGAACGCGATGGTTTCTGTTTGTTCCGCCTTTTTCAGGAGTGCTTGTAGTTCTGGAATCCGATTGATCTCAATCAAGGCTTTGCCGATATAATCGTCAGGGAGTTCCAGCATAGAGATAGCCGTTGGGTTGGCATACGTAATCTCAGACACACCGTTCACGAGTAGTACACCTTCACCCATGTTTTTCAAAATGGTTTCGGAACGCCGGTGTTCTTCAGAGATTGTGTCAATCTGTTCCTGTATCCTGTCTGCCATCAGGTTAAAGTTATGCGAAAGTTGTCCGAGTTCGTTGCTTGAATCCACAGGAACACGAGAACTGATGTTGCCAGCAGCAAGCGATTGGGTCACCTGGGTCAATTTCTCAATCGGTTTTGTGATCGCACCCGTGCTAAAAACGCTAAATACGATTACGAGAATGAGTCCTGCTACACTCGCAATGAGAGCCATCTGTCGGAGCTTGCCAATCGCAGTATTGACGGCTGCCATCGGGAGCGCGACGCGGCAGATACCAATCAAAGTGCCTGCAGTTTCTGACCCCACATTGCTATGTATTGGAAGGGCAAAGTAACGAAATTCTGTCTGTGTTGTATTGCTGTAGCGGTCTCGAATACCGCTTCCTTTCTTGATCGCATCTTGGACCTCTGGACGCGTGAGGTGGTTGTCCATTTCACGGAGTGCCTGGCCATCCCGTTCGGTGTCACCCCAGACAACACCCTCCAAGTCGATGAAGGTCACACGGGCATTGTTAGCCCTTCCGAGTTTATCGACGAGCGGGTCTATGAGGGCGTAGGTAAAGTTATCCTCGGTAGGGAGTTCTTCGATGAGAAATTCCCGAGTTAATGTCGCCTGGATTTCCAATTCACTGGTGATGTGACTGCTCATGGAGTCTTTAAGCACCGTAGCCAGATAGAAATACATCGCGAGCAATACCAAAAGCACAATGCCTATATATCTGAATGTCAGTTGGGTACGGATGTTCATTATCGTTCCCCGTTGGCGGGATCGTAAAATGATTGGGTTTGATAGTATCATAGCACGGTTTCGGCATAATTTGCAAACGGAAACGTGTCCTCTTGACATCTAAATCGGATTCTGCTATACTGAAATCTTAAGTCATATAAATACTCCGATACTGTGTTCCTCGCAAACCATATCAGTGAGACAGACAGCAATTACGCTCCATGAGGTGGATTCATGAATATTCGATTTGAAGGTATTTTTTCACCGACAATAACGCCACTTGATGAGAAAGAACGCGTTGATGAACTTGGATTTAATAACCAACTCAATCGTTTGATTGACAGCGGTATCCACGGCATCTATCTATTGGGAACTTCTGGCGAATTTACGACATTGACGAATACAGAGCGCGAACGAGCGATGGACATCGCGGTCAAAGCGATCGGCGGTCGCGTCCCGATTATCTGTGGTGTGATGGACACAAGCACGCAGCGCGTTATCCAAAACATTAAAATCGCCGAACAATTCGGGGTTGACGCGGTTGCTGCGACACCGGGTTACTACTATCCCTCCACCGATGATGCAGATCTCATCGAATTCTATTACGATGTTGCCGCCAGCACGGAACTCCCTGTTTTCATTTACAACATCCCTTCAACTGTCAAAACAGCGATTAAACCGTATGTCGTTGCCCAACTCGCGGAGACGTGTGAGAACATTGTTGGAATTAAGGACAGTTCCGGGGATTGGACGAACTGCCTCAACCTCTTGGATCGGCTCGGAGACCGTCCGGATTTCTCCATCATGCTCGGCTCGCATACTGCATTGGGAGCAGCCTTATTGTTCGGTGCAGACGGCGGTGTCGTCTCGATTTCAAACGTCGCTCCGAAAGAATCTGTCGCGCTCTATAATGCCGCAAAGGCACGCGACATCGATGAAACCCACCGGTTACAGAAGTTGTTACTTCGACTCAGCAAAATGTATACGTATGGACAGGGCGTTAGCGGTATGAAAGCGTGTCTGGAGATTTTGGGAGTCTGTAAAGCATATACAACCGGACCCTTGCTGCCCATTAGCGACTTTGCGAAGGACGAACTCCGACAATTATTATCGGAAGCAGGAATTGCAAAATGAACGAAAGAGCGTAGTCCGTAACATTGTCCCGCAGGTTTCCTATAGAGGCTTGTGCAAGGAGGACGGATATACGGTGTGATGCGTTAAATCCTGAACCCACTTGACCGAACCGCAAGGTAAAATTTTAAAAAAACTAGCCCGAAGCGCGTAGTCCGTAACGTAGTGGAGGACGGATATACGGTGTGATGCGTTAAATCCCGAACCCACCTGACCGAACCGCAAGGTAAAATTAAAAAATGATTGAGATACAGCCGATTCGCAAACCCATTGATGCCACCATAGAGGTCCCCGGTTCTAAAAGTTATACCAACCGGGCATTATTAGTCGCTGCGTTGGCGAGGGGGGCTTCGACCGTGACAGGTGCCCTCTTTAGCGATGATACGCGCTATATGCGTAATGCGCTGCAAAAACTCGGTGTCGAGATTCACGCGGATGAGAAGCAGGCGAGGTTTGACATACATGGAAATGGTGGGGACATTCCGGTTTCGAATGCCGAACTCTATATCGGAAACTCAGGGACCACCTCACGCTCGCTGACTGCCTATGTCTCATTAGGTCGTGGGACATTCGTCATTGATGGCGATGCACCGATGCGACACGGGCGTCCGATTGCCGACTTACTGGATGCCCTGACGCAAATTGGGGTTTCGGCACGCTCGCAATTTGGCAATGGACATCTCCCAGTCATTATTGAGGCAAACGGATTGGAGGGTGGAAAGACCCGACTTGATGTCTCTAAGAGCAGTCAATTCTTGACAGCGTTGCTACTCATTGCGCCCTATGCTAAAAACGGCGTAGAGATTCAAGTCGTCGGAGAACGCGAGATGCCCTATATTGACATTACACTCGCAGTCATGGAGGCATTTGGTGTCGAGGTTGTCAGCGAAGGTTATAGGTATTTTCGGATTGAAGAGGGACAGCGGTATCAGCCGCGTATCTATAACGTTGAACCAGATGCTTCCAACGCCTCCTATTTCTTCGCGGCGGCTGCACTCACAGGTGGACGTGTCACTACCCAACATCTGTCCTTAGATTCCAAGCAAGGTGATGTCCAATTTGTGCGTATTTTGGAACGGATGGGTTGTCAGATCACTGTTTCCGACGGTGGGATTACCCTTACCGGTCCACGCCAATTGAAGGGCGTCGATGCGGATATGCGGGCGATTTCGGATACCTCCCTAACCCTCGCAGCCATTGCGCCCTTCGCCGATAGCAAAGTGACCCTTCGAAACATTGAACACACCCGCTGGCAAGAAACCGATCGGATTCATGCGATGGTGACGGAGTTACGGAAATTAGGCGTGCCTGTGATTGAGCATCAAGACGGACTTGAAATTTCGCCTTCACCTGTTACCCCTGCAGCGATTGATACGTATGAAGACCACCGCATGGCGATGGCGTTTTCGCTCGTCGGTCTAAAGGCAAACGGGATTCAAATTAACGATCCGGACTGTGTCAGCAAAACGTTCCCGAATTATTTTGAAGTATTGGAACGGTTATATGCCTGAAAATATCGTTTTTATGAACATTGACAGTTAGCGGATTTTGTGGTATCCTTAAATCAATGTAAGTTGGGTATAAGAATAATACAATGCTGTGTGGCACCTACGCTGAGGAAAAGGTATGCAAACGCTAAACGTAGCGAATGAATCGGGCAGCGCAAACACTGCCCCGAAAAAGGCTGAGACGCATCAGCAACCTGCATCGTCTAAACAAAGCAACAAAAAAATCATCGATCCGTATGTTCACTGCGGGTTTGCTCACAGTCACCATACTGAAGGCATGCCAAAACTCGTCCACCCACAGCGCACCGAGGCAGAAATATACAACGTTCGCGGTATCACCTACAGCGAAAGCGGCGAGCACGACCTGGCTATCCCTACTTTTGGTAAAGCGATTGAACTGCAACCGGATTATGTTAATGCCCATTACAATCGCGGACTGGCTTATATGAGAAAAGGCGAGGTGGACAAAGCTCTCGCTGATTATAATGGGGCAATCCAGTTTAAACGTGATTATGCGGAAGCGTATAACAATCGCGGCATCGCTTATAAAAAAAAAGGTGAAATCATCTATGCCGTCCAGGATTATAGCACGGCAATAGGCTTGAATCCAGGACTCGCTGAACCCTACGCCAATCGCGGGAGTCTCTATCTCAGCAGGTTAGATATTCACCGCGCGGTTTACGACTGTACAAAGGCACTTAGACTGAATCCGGACGTGGGGGTGGCTTACGGGACTTGCGGGGTGGCTTGGTTACATTACGGGCACTGGAAAAAAGCGAAAGCCGATTTCACTGTTGCTACTATTCTGCGTGTTGATATCAGCGCGCTGTTTCATCACTTCTATGAGAGTACCCACGCCTTTGCGCAGAAAACGAAGATTCAGATACCGGCGGATGTCGCGGACATGCTGGCTCCCCAAATAGAACTCCGTGAATTTGAGGAAGGTGCACGCCTGAAACTAGCCTTGAAGGCTTACGAAAACGAGGAACTCAGCACGGGTCTAGCTGCTCGATTTGCAGGTATGTCCCGCGAAGAATTTATCTATACTCTGGGTAAATATGGGCTCTCGCCTATTAGGCTCACCGCCGAAGAGCTCCGAAAGGACGTTGAGAGTGCCAGAAAAGCCAGTTATCAGTAATACGAGTCCACTCGTAGGTCTTTGGGTACTCAATCTTTTCCCATTGTTGCGGGAACTCTACACTGAAGTGTTAATTCCGGAAGAAGTTCGAGATGAGTTTTTCGCGACCGAACGCCACGCTCGCGAGGCCGCCCTCAAAAGCGCGCCGTGGATTAGAACCGTCCGTTTACATAACCCAGAAAATATAGCGACACACGCGGAAATAGATCTCGGTGAAGCCGCGGTTTTCGTGCTTGCTGAAGAACACGAAGCACGTCTCGTGATTCTTGATGATCGGGATGCCCGACGGTACGCTGAACGCATCGGAGTGCCTTATACTGGCACGGTTGGTCTTTTGCTGGAAGCAAAGGAAAGAGGATTCATTGATGCAGTCACACCTCTTTTAAACGTGTTGCTGGAGAATGGAGTCCGTCTGAGCCCATCGCTCGTCAGCGATGCGTTACAGCAAGCTGGAGAAATGCCTTAGTGGGTCAGCAAAGCGTTCCCTGATTGTTTTGAAGTGTTTGAGGCGTTGTACGTTTGAGTTTCGGAGGAGAAAAGCATTTTGCGTTTTTTAGTCGTAATCGTTCTGAGTGGAATATTCTGTCTGTTTTACCCTCAAGTGGCACCTTGTGCCGAAATTGAGGTTGTTGACAATAACGTCTTCGTGGAAACCGATACCTATCAAGTCCAGTTCACCGACGGTGTTCTCACCCACCTCTATAACAAACTCACAGAAGAAACGTATACTCTCCCGCTCGGTGTCGGTGGCGTTACGGGTTTTCGTGGGCGTAGTGGATTGTTGAGGAGAAATATCGGATCTATCTGGACCGACCAAGCAACGCTAACACAGGCAAGAAAAGTCGCACCACTTAAAGCAGAAATTATGTTTCGTCAGGGGCAAAACGCATTGCGTCTGTTCATAGGCGTTGACGCCAGGTCAGGGGATCTGCTGATTGAGCAGGAGGGGGCTTCCGAGACAGCAGGTGTTTATGGGATTCAGTGGGGGTGTGTAAATCTCAATCACAGGAATCTGGATCTCATTCTTCCGGCGGAAGGCGGTCAGGTCATTGATTCTACAACTCCAGTTACTTCCAGAAGTTTCAATTATCCGGGGAGTTGGGAAGTCCAACTCGCAATTCTTCAAGGAGAGAGGGGAGGGTTTTTCGTTCGGGGAGCAGATGAAACCTTCCAGTTTAAAGTCCTTCACTATGAAAAACTAAAGTTTGGACAATATTATGATATTCAAGCTGCCTTGTCGAAAGGCAGCTC
>VXPE01000058.1 GCA_009839745.1 Candidatus Poribacteria bacterium | reverse complement strand
TATATGCCGAGTCAGACAGCATTACTTTTAATCGAACCAGTTTGGAATCGAAACACACGATATTGGGCTGGATACAACGACAACAACCGACCACTTTTAATCGAACCAGTTTGGAATCGAAACTGCTGAAACGTATCCGCAAACGGAGCTCCTGTAACCTTTTAATCGAACCAGTTTGGAATCGAAACTCGCACCCGGACGGCTCAGATCGGTATCTTGGTTGACTTTTAATCGAACCAGTTTGGAATCGAAACTATCTTCTTGTGATGCGCGTCGGGCTTCTTCTTCACTTTTAATCGAACCAGTTTGGAATCGAAACAAAGTGAATCGTCAGAGGACGCAGCGGGAAACGGATCACTTTTAATCGAACCAGTTTGGAATCGAAACATCCACAACCGAATAGGAGATCAGCATGATAGTTCTTGCTTTTAATCGAACCAGTTTGGAATCGAAACTCAGGGAAAACATGGCAGCATGGGAATATTATTCGAACCTTTTAATCGAACCAGTTTGGAATCGAAACTTCAGATTCAAAGACTGTTGCGTTAGATTTCCCTGCACTTTTAATCGAACCAGTTTGGAATCGAAACCAGTGTTTCGCTGATTGTAGACATAAACTTGAAACTCCTTTTAATCGAACCAGTTTGGAATCGAAACAAAGCCGCAAAGCTGGCGCTTTTCCAATCAGAAATTTCCACTTTTAATCGAACCAGTTTGGAATCGAAACCGAGAAACGCATCGGTTTTCGTCTACGGAGTCTGCTTTTAATCGAACCAGTTTGGAATCGAAACTTTTCCCTGACTTTAAGGTTATTTGCAGGTTGAACTTTTAATCGAACCAGTTTGGAATCGAAACTTGAACATATTCGAGAAGGCACACTCAACCTTCCCCTTTTAATCGAACCAGTTTGGAATCGAAACAACAACGGTGTCGGGCGCGCGGCGGATGAAATGGTCTTTTAATCGAACCAGTTTGGAATCGAAACTCGTTCATGGTTTCGCCTCCACTGCCATCATATTTCTTTTAATCGAACCAGTTTGGAATCGAAACTTAAAAGTGTTTGAGGATATGCTCACGATCCAATTCCTCTTTTAATCGAACCAGTTTGGAATCGAAACGGTCCAAAGGTTGAGAAATCTTTTTCTTTCGCCTCGCTTTTAATCGAACCAGTTTGGAATCGAAACATTCTCAAAGAAAGTTTTGCGTAGCATGATGTTACCCTTTTAATCGAACCAGTATGGAATCGAAACCTGTTTTGGGTATCGCCTGCGCACTTCTGTTTGAAAACTTTTAATCGAACCAGTATGGAATCGAAACGTCAGAAGAAGTGGATAATTTATACTGATATTTACTGACTTTTAATCGAACCAGTATGGAATCGAAACATATTTTGTAGCAACTCTTGAAAAACATTCGTTGTACTCTTTTAATCGAACCAGTATGGAATCGAAACTTCCGCTACAGGCGAGGGCGTGTTTTTGATAGCGTCTTTTAATCGAACCAGTATGGAATCGAAACTAAGCAATCGCTGGCATCTGCGGCAGCAGCAAAAGCCTTTTAATCGAACCAGTATGGAATCGAAACCATGAAAAACAAAGTCACGCGCGTCGTTTTGGATCCTTTTAATCGAACCAGTATGGAATCGAAACAGGGCAGCAAGTGCTTCTGTTCGCTCCGCATCGTTTTCTATCTTTTAATCGAACCAGTATGGAATCGAAACCGGGACGCTGAATGTCTTTTGGCGACCGCCTGAGACTTTTAATCGAACCAGTATGGAATCGAAACATAACAAACAGGATGCGGTCTCGTCTGCCCCGATTGACTTTTAATCGAACCAGTATGGAATCGAAACGACGTTCTTATCGGTATGGTGGCGATGGAAGTAGACTTTTAATCGAACCAGTATGGAATCGAAACCCACGCCACGCCACTCCAGGCACTGCGACGGCAGGAATCTTTTAATCGAACCAGTATGGAATCGAAACTTACAGTAGGCATACTGTTCTTGTGTCTTTTGATCTTGCTTTTAATCGAACCAGTATGGAATCGAAACTGAAAATGCTGATGAGGCTTTATCGCATTATGAGGTCCTTTTAATCGAACCAGTATGGAATCGAAACCGCGGTGTCCAGAACTGAACACCGCGCACACTTCAAACTTTTAATCGAACCAGTATGGAATCGAAACTCTGTTTGGCTTTGCGAACAGAAGTCGCCACTTTCCGCTTTTAATCGAACCAGTATGGAATCGAAACGAGTATAAAGAACCGCCAGCGAATAACGACAGTTCTGAACTTTTAATCGAACCAGTATGGAATCGAAACCCACACCGGATGCACGATGAGAATCAAAGTCCCTACCTTTTAATCGAACCAGTATGGAATCGAAACGTGGCTTCATTGCTACCCTTGGCTGTTCTGTACGTTCTTTTAATCGAACCAGTATGGAATCGAAACAAGGCCGTAAGAAGCGTCAAGAAATGCTTGCTGAGGAACTTTTAATCGAACCAGTATGGAATCGAAACTGAGATAATCATGGACTGTATTATACACATAAAAACTTTTAATCGAACCAGTATGGAATCGAAACTCACCTGCTCATGAAAACCTCCATCAGCGGTTAAATCCTTTTAATCGAACCAGTATGGAATCGAAACACGTTTTGGAAGATTTACCCGCTGATTCTGTGTGGCGCTTTTAATCGAACCAGTATGGAATCGAAACATGTGTCCTTGCGTGCGGCTGACAATATCAATGCAGTCACTTTTAATCGAACCAGTATGGAATCGAAACTGAGATCGGCACTGGGGGTATAGATTTCCTTCATCCTTCTTTTAATCGAACCAGTATGGAATCGAAACTTCTATTGCAAAGGAGAAAAGCTAATGAGTGAAGCGGTCTTTTAATCGAACCAGTATGGAATCGAAACCATATTGACTATATCTAAAGGCAGGAAAGTTATAGTTTTCTTTTAATCGAACCAGTATGGAATCGAAACCATACCTGCTACCTTTTTATCCGTATCCGAACATCCTTTTAATCGAACCAGTATGGAATCGAAACACTCACAAGCACGAGCAAGTAAAGCCGATGACCCAACCCACTTTTAATCGAACCAGTATGGAATCGAAACCATGGTTTAGGTTGTCTATGTAAAATGCTCTTATCAGCTTTTAATCGAACCAGTATGGAATCGAAACCCCAACTTGAGCAACTCCGCAGCGATATAGATGTCGCTTTTAATCGAACCAGTATGGAATCGAAACTCTTTTGTGTTGATGAATTCCGACGCGGCACAAGCCATACTTTTAATCGAACCAGTATGGAATCGAAACTAAGTCTTTTGACTGTTCCGCGGATAGGTCGGTATGCTTTTAATCGAACCAGTATGGAATCGAAACTCTGCTCATATAAACGCTGAGCGAACGACTTTCTCATGGCTTTTAATCGAACCAGTATGGAATCGAAACGTGGTCTAACCCTCCCAGAATGCAAAGAAAACGCCTGCCTTTTAATCGAACCAGTATGGAATCGAAACTTTTTAGTTAGTGGTTATCTTGGTGTGATTGTGATTGTAACTTTTAATCGAACCAGTTTGGAATCGAAACAAGTTAGAAACTAACATTGCATGGTTATTGTTGTTATCATTCTTTTAATCGAACCAGTTTGGAATCGAAACTCCCTTTTTTGGATAAATGAAGGGAGCCGCTTTACTTTTAATCGAACCAGTTTGGAATCGAAACGAAAAGTTACAGTTGTTGCGAGAATGGCGCACCCAAGACCTTTTAATCGAACCAGTTTGGAATCGAAACTGCGCCCACACGAGTAGATCCAGAATCGGGAGCGACACTTTTAATCGAACCAGTTTGGAATCGAAACCCTAACATAATATTGGCATGTATCAACTCCATCAAACTTTTAATCGAACCAGTTTGGAATCGAAACGAGACTCGCCGTTTGATACCCGCCTTACGCAGTCGATACTTTTAATCGAACCAGTTTGGAATCGAAACCAAGAGATTGCAGTCGATATTATTTCGTCTTCTGCTTTTAATCGAACCAGTTTGGAATCGAAACCAACATCAAAAACTTCTGTCCAACTGCCCGCAAATGCTTTTAATCGAACCAGTTTGGAATCGAAACGCGGATCTAACACAAATGCTAAAAAATGATCGTCTACACTTTTAATCGAACCAGTTTGGAATCGAAACCTGCATCATCTATATATTCTTGAGCAGCAGATGCGCAGTATCTTTTAATCGAACCAGTTTGGAATCGAAACGTGCGAACCTTTATCATATTGCAGCGCAATGATATTCTTTTAATCGAACCAGTTTGGAATCGAAACATCGCACAGAACAGGCGAAAGCCGCAACCGCTGCGATCCGCTTTTAATCGAACCAGTTTGGAATCGAAACTTCGCAATCTCACGGCTTCTTCGACCCGTGCGGGTATCGTCTTTTAATCGAACCAGTTTGGAATCGAAACTGGACACAGTCTCTTTTTACAGTTTAGAGAATAATTATGCCTTTTAATCGAACCAGTTTGGAATCGAAACTCGTATAGTTTCTCGTGATATTCCAAACTAAAGTTCTTTTAATCGAACCAGTTTGGAATCGAAACGTGTCCCCGCGGACAATCGAAAGCGCCGTATTTGCTCTTTTAATCGAACCAGTTTGGAATCGAAACACGTGTGGGTAGAGGATATAAAAGCACGAACGATAGACTTTTAATCGAACCAGTTTGGAATCGAAACTTCGAGAGATCAAGAAGGTTGCAGACGATGCGCTCTCCTTTTAATCGAACCAGTTTGGAATCGAAACGCATCAAATCGAGATGGATTCGCATCAAAATACGCCTTTTAATCGAACCAGTTTGGAATCGAAACTTGAAACAACGGTAATGGCTTCTCCTGGGTCATAACTTTTAATCGAACCAGTTTGGAATCGAAACAGCTTTGTGTTTGCCTCTTTTACGACTTGCTTATTGCTTTTAATCGAACCAGTTTGGAATCGAAACGATCTATGATGGCGACACCCTCAAAGATGTCCGGGCTTTTAATCGAACCAGTTTGGAATCGAAACGTTCTAAGCCAAATTCACGATAGTTAATCGGAATCTGACTTTTAATCGAACCAGTTTGGAATCGAAACCTTGTGGATCCACATCTTCCGAGAACCGAACCTCGCCCTTTTAATCGAACCAGTTTGGAATCGAAACCAGATACCCTCATTTTCACCACATGTACCATCATTCCTTTTAATCGAACCAGTTTGGAATCGAAACGAGTAAGGCGGCACCGGTGTTGCCTGCTAATCCTGTACTTTTAATCGAACCAGTTTGGAATCGAAACGCAAAAGGTGGCGATTGCCATAAAATCTTCAGAAACCTTTTAATCGAACCAGTTTGGAATCGAAACTATCGTTATATGTTGCGTTATCAATTACTCTTGCACTTTTAATCGAACCAGTTTGGAATCGAAACTTTTGTAGCGTTGTTGCTACTGTTATGCAGTTTTTACTTTTAATCGAACCAGTTTGGAATCGAAACGCAAGAAAATAGTTGATAGTCTTTTCCGAACCAATGTTACCACTTTTAATCGAACCAGTTTGGAATCGAAACCACTATAGCACTTGTAGCACTTGTAGCACTTGTAGCGTATCCTTTTAATCGAACCAGTTTGGAATCGAAACTTGGAAGTATGCGCATGAGATGAAGCTGCAACTGGACTTTTAATCGAACCAGTTTGGAATCGAAACGCGCAATAAAGGTTTCAATTCATATAAGTTTGTTTGTGACTTTTAATCGAACCAGTTTGGAATCGAAACATGCCATTCATCTGTCGTGATGCCAAGCCACTGACCACTTTTAATCGAACCAGTTTGGAATCGAAACCCGTTCTTCTTATGCCACACGAAGTCGATCATGTGCTTTTAATCGAACCAGTATGGAATCGAAACTCTCGCCGTCCTTCAGATTCTGATGTCTCACCAACCTTTTAATCGAACCAGTATGGAATCGAAACTCCTGATTTTCGGCGTCACGGATACGGGATATTGCTCTTTTAATCGAACCAGTATGGAATCGAAACCTGTTCTCCGGTCTGGCTATCGTTCCATCGCTCGTTCACTTTTAATCGAACCAGTATGGAATCGAAACTGCTGCAATGAACGCCCACTGGCACGCTGATAACTGTGCTTTTAATCGAACCAGTATGGAATCGAAACTATCGGATCCCTGGCAAGTATTGTTGTTATATCTGCCTTTTAATCGAACCAGTATGGAATCGAAACGACACATGCCAGACCCCTAAGATGTACTCGTATTTGCTTTTAATCGAACCAGTATGGAATCGAAACTCATCAGATGCAAGCCTTGTGAAAATGAGAGCATCCTTTTAATCGAACCAGTATGGAATCGAAACTAGCGAATAGTCGTGGTAGAATGGCAAATCATAACCGTTTTGGCTTTTAATCGAACCAGTATGGAATCGAAACTTATGTTCGGCGAGTTTTTCCGCGTATTTTTGACTTTTAATCGAACCAGTATGGAATCGAAACCATTGCTCTCTGTTATGGGATTAAACTCTCCAGAGATTTTTAATCGAACCAGTATGGAATCGAAACTCCCTCCCCCGACAACAGGTTATCCTCACAGGTACTTTTAATCGAACCAGTATGGAATCGAAACCGGTATCTCACAAAATCTTATGGTCAAACGTGAAGGGCTTTTATAGTGGATCCGAAAAATAAATGGGCATCTTTGTAGCATAGGCTGTTAGCCTGTGCCAGCGTGAGACGTAACCTCACGATTTATCCTATGATACGAGTGTCCAAATAATTACGGGATCTACTATAATCGAACCAGTTTGGAATCGAAACAAATTACAGGCTTACGTGAGAAGGATATTCTGATTAGCCCTGTCTCGTTATCAGAGCGTCCGAATATTTTTACGGATGTTCATCATACAAAAAAGTCGGTCTTCCGTGCCTATGATAGGTTTCAACGCGCGCCAAGTTCTGTTGTTATGTCTCATGATAATGTTGTAAATGATGCAAATCCGCAGGAAGATACTGTCGGGGTCATCGCGGAGATTATGGATGTCGTCTCGCATCTGTTCATTACGAAAGCGGATGCAATGAGGGATACTGTGGCAAGCGGGTTAAGTCTGTCATTGTCGAAAGTCACTTGTCAGAATTTATCGTATCCTGAGGGTGTTGCATATAGACTCTCACAGGCAGAGTTTGTCTTGCATACGCATACAAGGCTTGGTATCGAGATGATGGGAGTAGAAGGGGGATGTGCGGCTGCCAGCCGATTTATCCGGATACTGAATTTTATCTGATATTTTTGATGGGACAGGTGTTGTTTTCTATGATACCATGAATCCAGTAGAATCGTTACGGAGAATTATTCGGGCGGGTTCTAAGTTTGATAAGGAAACAACGGAAGCCTTCCGGGAAAGATTTTCTGCGGAAGATACCCTTCCGGGTTTTTGGGAAAAGGTTTACGAATTGTATAGCTAAGGAGGCGTGATGTCCATGAGAATGACTTTTTTGTTGGTTTTCTTTTTCGTGTGTTTTGAGTCTTTTGTATTTGCAGAGCTACCGATACGGGTGATGTATTGGAAGTCATCCGATGTTGAAGCTCCGAGTCAAACGGATCTGGATTCAGTCTATAAAGTGATGGTAGAGGTTCAGGCGTTCTTTGGATCGGAAATGGAACGACACGGTTTTGGTGCGAAAACCTTTAACTTTAACCGAGATATAAGGGTGATAGAGGGGAAGTTGCGAGTACATCAGTATACTTCTGTTCGGGTCATCCAGAACGAATCATCTTTGATAGAATTTGGTTTGGATAATCAGATATATGTTGTGTTTTTAGGGAGAGCGTCTCGCATCGATGGGGGACTCGCAGTCTCACAACAATTGTGTGCGACTGCACCTGAACAGCTAAAATACTGCAATAACTTGATTGTAATTCCGATGGAATTGGTGCATCACTTGGAATGGTTAACCGCACATGAAATTGGGCATGCTTTTAGTTTAGGACATCCTTCGAGTCCTTTCATTAAAAATCGAGTGAATGTAATGTCTTCGCATATTGCAGTTCCAGTAGGCGTTAAAAATGATTTGAAAAATTACGCAATTAGTCGGGAGGATGCAGTCTTCCTGGATAAAGCTGATAGATTGTTTATTCAACAAGTGTCTCAAGAGGCTGCGGATGCGATAGATGTGGATGTCAATAACGATGGCTACGTGGATCTCTCTGATGTTTTAATCGTGCGGAGTGCCATACAGAATTCGGTCTCTTATGACACGGATGTGAATAATGATGGTAAAACGGACGAAATAGATGTCCTTATGGTCAAAGCAAAGGCACATGCAGCCATTGCCGCGGCTGCACCGTCATATCCGAAAAAACGCTTGAGACAGATGCCTTATGGAAAATTGTCTATGAAATGGGCAGAGTTAAAAGTGGTGTGGTAAATAGGAAAAGGTCTGGGAGCCTTTGAATTATGGCAACACCTTTAGTATGGTATCGCATACCCGATATAATATTAAGACCTGCAGAATCCCGTGGTGGGATGCGTCAAGCCTTCTATAATGTTCGGGATTATTTGCAATATCCTGTAGGAGTCAGGGGCCGTTTAGGTGAACATCCGGGGGTTAGTGCGGTACTCGATAAAGGTGATTTGTTTCCTTTTAATCGAACCAGTTTGGAATCGAAACTTCGTTATTATGATGTTCAATGATTGGACGCTGAGGCTTTTAATCGAACCAGTTTGGAATCGAAACGATGATCTCAAAGATTTCCAGTGTTCCCATGTCCGCTCTTTTAATCGAACCAGTTTGGAATCGAAACTGCAATTTTCGCTTCATTTCGCTTCATTTCGCAGCCTTTTTAATTGAACCCGCTTGGAATCAGCACTCAGAGGCAAATGTCTCCGTTATAGTGAAAATCTCCGCCTCAAGTTTCAATCTCTAATCGAAACCCCTTAAAATCACAGCCCATCACGGCCAATTTTCTCTCCAAATACCTTTCACAACACAACTTCCATAAAAAGTAGAGTCATTTAGTTTTAAGAAATTATTAAGTTCCACGCTTTTTTTCGACGATCCAGTGCGGTTAGGAAACCGCTCCTACCGGCCCGAGGGATTATAGTGGATCCTAAAAATAAATAGACACTCTCCGCCCCCGGTAGGCGAGGTTTCTAACCTCGCCGATTATCCAGTGTCCACTTAATTGTCGAATCTACTATAATGTCATCATATAAATTTTTATCATAGTTTTCGGTTCTAAAACCTCGCTGGATTTTCTGGAGAGCCATGCGTCTGCGTTAGATGGCGAGCGTGCCGAGCAGATTGCTAAAGCGTGCCAAGAGACAGGTCAAAAGGCGTATGTCTATGCCCCGCAGAAATTCATCAGTCAGAAGGAGTTGACACATTTAGGTATCACTTTGTGCCAGCCGCCTTACAACATCCATCGCATTTCGGATGCATAGGAGACCAACGGTTTTCTATGCTACACTTTTAATCGAAACAAAAAAGACGCAAACTAACAGTTTGCGCTACAAAGACTTCTAACCGAAACAATTTGGAATAGGAATCAGATTTGTAGAGACTGGTCTCGTGATTGTCCAATAGGTTTTATCGGAGAAAAAAGAGGAGATAGGAACCCAAGAACAGGACATTGATGGCAATCAGCGCCCAACGCGCTATTCGGGTTTTCAGGCGGCGGAAGAGGTAAACAGAAGCGGCAAGCATCACCAATCGCTCTATGGGGGCGACGATACCGGCATAGTGATCCCGGTCCCAATACGAAATTGGGCTTTCAAAGACATAATCGGAGAGCGGAAAGAAGTGATGATGTCCGTCGTCGTGATGCGTCAAAAAGTCGAAACCGCAATGGAGGAGTAGACTCCACGCCAAAACCACGATCCGCTCGGAGTTCAGTAGGTAATACCCAATCCCTAAGACGATCAGAATCAACGGGACGGCGTTGAAGAGGTCAAAGAAGGTTTGCCACGCCTCCATGAAGTATCGGGTCTCCCAGAGTTCACGTTGCGGTGTCTTCAGGATAAAAGTTTCGATTGCGAAAAAGATGAACATCGGTAGGTCAGGCAGGACAGCACCGATGAACGCATAGACGTGAAGGAAGGGTTCGTCTCGCTTTGAGAGGAGGGCTATGTTGAGAACAACATGCGATTGGGTGACCATTGTTAAAGATGCCAAACCTCTCCAGCGAAGGTCGGGAACAGGCAATCGAGTAGCACCGCAGGCGAACTGCCGTCCGTCCAGCAGTCAACGAAATTTGCTGTCAATTCCTCCGTCCGACACCGTCCGCAGAGGAGCTGCAAAAAGGTCAAGTCTGGAAACGCCGCATCCCCCGCCTCAACGTCTTTCGGAATCCAATCGGCAATATCCGTGATACGACCCCCTTCAAATTTAAGGTGTATGCCGGTTCGATAGAGGTTGAGTTTGAGTTCACCCGTGTACCCCTCCGCAACAGTGCCGATGAGGTGTTTTTCGAGGGCGGGTTGGATGTGCCGTAAAAACGCTATTAAATCCGGCACTCGGATATACCACGCATAAGGGGGCTCCTGACGGACAACGGCTTTGGGGAGTGCCTGATAGATCGGGTGTTCACGCCCCAACATGAACTGCACACCTGTCACTTTCCGGTTGTCATTCTCAGCGACAATCGGTGTCGTCTCTGCCTTTTTCCATAACGCTCGCAAGAGGGACGGGATGTGATGGAGACAGCCGACGCCGGGTTTAAGCTCCATTCGCATGACAAGGAAATTATTGTAGCACCATTGGAAATGTTGGACATAGCCGAGTTTCCTGCCTTCCCTGTCCTCAATGAGTAAGAATTCATACCGTGCCTCACTCCCCGCCGAACGTCCATTGAATTCATACTCCCACATCGCCGGTGTCCGAGTGCAAGTGAAGACATTCTGTTCAATCCTGCTCTCATAAAGGTCTTGGATGAAAGCGTTATCGGCATCCGTTCGGGGCCGGAGGCGACAGGTCTCGGTCTCCCCTTTTTTCAACGACGGGATATGCAGCCCGTCGATAACGCGCTCCGCTTCCATATCCAGTGCCATCTCGTATCCGAAGAGTCGGTAATACCACGGGATACCTGTGATCCCCTGCATCAGTTCCCCGCGTGCCGCACTCAACGCATGAATCACCTCGAACTGCTTACGGACTAAGCCTCTCCTGCGATATTCAGGTTCCGTGGCGACGAATTCGGGTTGCCCGAACTTGAAAGGGATACCGCTATACGTCCACGTCTGTGAAATCAAGCAGACCGAGGACACGATTTTCCGTGTCTTGGTATCTTCAACGACGGTGAAATCGCTTGCCTTGCAGGTGGGATGATCCCCCGACATGAGGTCTCGGATCCCTGGACCCACGCTTTCTTCTTCGTGAAGGCGGGTGTTGAATTCAGCAAGTGCGTCCGTATCGGCAGGCGTCGCAAATCGGAGTTTTAGGTTGTTGCCGAGGTCTATCGGCATCCGTGAGAGAATACTGTTTTTTGGCATTTACGTTTCCTATGGAGTGGTATTAAAGCGGATTGTATCACAAATCAGGAAACCCGTCAAAATAGTTTTAATACTGCGCTTAATTGCCCCATACGGTATAATTAGGAAGGTTCAAAAACGTTAGCCTGCAACAACGGCGCAGGCGGGCCTACGGGGAGCCACTTCATTCATCAAACTCACCTAACCGAACCGCAAGGTATAATTAAAAAATGAAAATCAAACCACGTCCGGCGCTCTATTTTCTTATCCCGTATCTACTCGGCATCATCGCAGGCAAATGGGTATCCCTCCCGTTCCTGTCGCTCTGGATATTCGTCCTTCTCTGCTTTATCGGTAGCATGGTAACAAGAACCCGTCAACGGTTCCTCTGTTACGCCCTACTCCATCTATCCATCTTCGCTGGGGGCATGCTCCGCTTAGAAACCGCAACCCATTCGCCAATCCCACCCCACTTTTACAACGCGTCGATTCATTTTTCAGGCACCACCGTATATCAACCCGAACGCGGGGAGGCATGGGACGCCTGTTACGCCGTCGGCGAACTCCAGTTATTGTCAGACCCCGCACAACAGGTCCCAGCGAAATGCCTCATCAGATTCCAGGAGTTGCTACCGCTCCGCTACGGTAAAGACCTAACGCTGACCGGTGTCCTGCGTCAACCCCAAACCAAGCGCAATCCTGGCGGTTTCGATTACCGGGCACATCTTGACCGGCAAGGAGTCGCTGGGATCATCGATACGATCGGTCTTGTGCGAATCGGGGAACAAGGGGGATTCCCACCCTTACGGTGGATAGAGGCACTCCGTCACCAAACCGAACGCCTGATTGACGGTATCTATACAGAGACTGAGGGCAAAACCTCGTTTCCTGAACCCTCATTGCATGCCCAACTCCTCAAAGGTATCCTACTCGGTAAACGGAGCGATGTTCCCACAGAAACCTTGGCTCTCTTCCGAAACAGTGGCACCTTCCATGTGCTTGCCGTCTCCGGTCTACATGTCGGACTTGTTGCGATGTTCTGCTATCTCGGTTGCTCACTCCTCAGATTTCCACAGAAGATACGTTGTCTCTTGACGATTATCGCAGTGTTCCTCTACGCCTGCCTCATCGGTTTCCGCCCTTCCGTCTTTCGTGCCTCGCTGATGGCAATCCTATTTCTCTGTGCGACCCTCATTGATAGAGATGCGGATATCTTCAATCTATTAGCATTTGCGGGGTTAGTGCTCCTCCTTTTGAATCCATTGCAACTGTGGGATGTCGGATTCCAGTTGTCCTTTATCGCCGTGGCTTCAATCGTCTATTTCGTCCCGAAGATGGAGAAACCGTTGCGCAGACTCTGGGAAGGCACGGAGGGTTCACCTTCAGAAAGCGAGGGTTCACTCCTGACGAGATTTCGGACGACTGCAATCAAATGGGTGGTGCTCTCCTACCTCGTGACGTTCGCAGCGCAAATCGGGACGGGTCCCCTCATCGCCTACCATTTCTTTCGGGCATACCCGCTCGGTATTGTCGTCGGACCCTTCGCAGTCGGACTCGTATCGCTCATCGTTGCGGTGGGGATGGCATCTGTAGGCATCGGTTTTATTTGGCTCCCGCTCGCGAAACTGCTCGGTGTGCTCAATCACGCCATTATCTCCATCTTCCTGACCCTCATCGGCCTATTCGGACAGGTATGGGGTGTCGTCAAGTTAGCATCACCAACGTTCGGTCTGTTCGTCGTCTACATCGCCTTCTGTTTATGGATGCCCCATTGGCGAGCCGCCTATCGTCACTGGAAAGTCGCAAGCCTCATCGGACTCTCCGTTCTAACGATTTGGGTCTGGGATACCGCATTCCATGAGAAGGGGAGATTGTTAGAAGTGATTACGCTGGATGTCGGGCAGGGAGATGCCGCAATCGTCAGGTTTCCAGACAACCGAACGGTACTGATTGATGGTGGCATCCAACGAAGTTATTACGACAAACAGAAGCAGAAACGGGTTGAATACGATGTCGGGGAACAGATTATTGAACCCTATCTCGATTTTCACGGCATTCGGGAGCTCGATATGGTGGTGCTGACACACCCAGACCTCGACCACGGCGGCGGACTCGGCTATATTCTACAGAACTTTAAAGTCGGACAGGTGCTCGGTATATCGGATATGCCACTCGACTCGCAGACGCATCGTCGCTTACACGCCATTGTCAAAGCGCGGAACATTCCATACACGTTCCCTTATGCCGGAGAGATCGAATTCACGTCAACCGCCACGCTCAATCTCCTGCATCCCATCGATCCGAGTTCCACCAACCTGCTGGATACGGACAAAAACGACGATTCTCTCGTCATGAAGATTACATATCGTGCGGTAGACATCCTGTTCACGGGTGACATCGGCAAAAAGGCAGAGTCCCGACTCATCGCCGCTGGACACGACCTCCGTTCCGAAGTCCTAAAAGTGCCGCATCACGGAAGTCGCACATCGAGCAGCGCCCCGTTTCTGGATGCCGTTCAACCGCGGTGTGCGATCGTCTCACTCGGTCAAGGTAACCGCTATCAATTTCCGCATGCAGATGTGGTTGCGCGGTATCGCTCACACCGGTGTCCGATGTTCAGAACCGATGTATCCGGGGCAATTACCCTCCGCACCGACGGAACAAATTGCTGGATTGATACAGAATTGTAGGAGGTAAATCCGATTCCCGACTTTTTTGACTGCTATGGCGCAATAGCAACGCGGAGGGTCTCTTGGCGAAACGCGTGTTCAAATGCGGTGTTAATTTCCGCCAATGGATATGTTTCTCCGACGAGCTCCGCAAATCGGTAACGGCTCCGATTTTCCGCAACGAAGCGGATCGCATCGCCAAGCGCAGTATGATGATAGTTATGAACGCCTCGGAGTATCACACATTTCGTGACGAGTTGGTGGGCATCGACAGAGATATGTGCGTTTGGATAGACGTAACCCAGGGTCAGACATCTCCCGCCAATTGCTAACCACGTAATCAGGTTCGGGATGCCAACCGTCGCACCGCTGACCTCTACACCGAGATCGGCACCCCGTCCGTTCGTCAGATCTTTCACGGCTGCGTCAATTTCTTCAACAGCGGTCTCACCCGGGTTGAAGGTATGCGTTGCGCCGAACCGTTTGGCAATCTTCAATCGACTTTCGTTGGTATCCACGACAACGACATGTTCATATCCCTGTTCATGCAAATAGCAGGCCGCATAGATGCCTAACATGCCGGCACCGTGGACGACAGCCGTCTCACCGAAATACGTGCCGATGTTCGCTAAGCCGTTCACGACGGTCGTCAGTGCACAGTTAATCGGGACAGCCTCTTGATCCGTCATGGTGTCAGGAATGCGATAGATCGCTGTCCCCGGGCGCAGGAGGATATGCGTAGCGAACCCACCTGAAAAAGCGTCGGGACCTTCACTCCGGGCATGACCGTATTTGAACATCGCCTCACATTTCTGTGGGAGGTTCCGATTCACACAGTAGGCACACGTTCCACAGGAAGTCGTGAGACTCCACGTAATCCGATCGCCTTCACGTAGTATCTCATCGGTTGCTGAACGGTAGTGTGTCGGTGCCGCAACCGTTCCAACGATTTCATGCCCGAGTACACATGGGATTTCTGCACCCCGGCGACCCGATACCGTATGGAGGTCTGAGCCGCAGATCGTTGAAAGTGAGACGCGGACGAGAATAGCATCTGGTGTTGCAGACACGGGCATCTCGCAAACTTTAAAGGGTATACCTACACCATGAAATTGTGAAATCTGTGCGGATATTTGCATCGCGTTCGTGCTCCTTAACTATAACTGACAACCACTTTTTATTTGACAAACATAGAGGGTTTACGTATCATAATATTATACACCATTTTACTACAGATATTAAATTTTAGGCAAATTGCTCTCTATTCCCTTACGCGCCGGGGACTTGGTATACCACAACTCGTGGGCCGTAATATAATGGAGGGGTTTTGCTTGGGCATTTCCCCCAGGTCTACGGAAAGGAACGTGAAAGCCCCAAGTTCACCTAACCGAACCGCAAGGAATAATTAAAATATGAACAGAACTGCTGAAGTTCTTATTGAAGCCTTACCTTATATCCGTCGCTTTTACGATCGGCGGATTGTTATCAAATATGGCGGTGCCGCAATGGAGGATGAGTCACTGATCCATTCCGTCATGCAAGACATCGTGCTGATGAAATATGTCGGCATCCGACCCATTATCGTGCACGGCGGGGGTCCGAGAATCACCGCATGGATGGATAAAATTGGGAAGGTCCCGGAGTTTATACAGGGACTGCGGGTAACCGATGCGGAAACGGTTGAAATCGCTGAGATGGTGCTTGGGTCGATCAATAAGGCGATTGTCGCTCGAATCAACCAACACGGCGGAAAAGCGATTGGGTTGTCTGGAAAGGATGCCAACCTGATACTCGCGGAGAAACAGGAGACACAGATTAGTGATGACAGCGGACAAAGTATAGATGTTGACTTGGGGTTTGTAGGAAAAATAATTGGCGTGAACACCGAGTCGGTTACGGCACTCGACAAAGCAGGTTATATCCCTATCATCGCACCGATCGGTATTGGGACTGACGGACAAACCTATAACATCAATGCCGACACCATGGCGGGTGAAATTGCTTCTGCGTTCCAAGCGGAGAAATTGATTGTCTTGACGGATACGCGCGGTATCCTCCGGGATATATCGGATACAGACTCGTTGATACCTACCCTGCGTATGAGAGAGGTAGACACATTCATCGAGGAAGGGTTCATCGCAGGCGGTATGCTGCCGAAGGTAGAAGCATGCACGACAGCACTTATCGGGGGTGTTTACAAAACACATATTATTGATGGACGTATCCCGCATTCACTACTCCTTGAAGTCTTCACAGAGGGTGGCATCGGGACCGAAATTGTTAGATAGGAGAGGGTAACAATGGACACACCCAAAAAAATTGCCGCAATCATTACAACATACTATCAGCATTCGCACGCAGATGTGATTGCTACGAAATACATGAAGGGGTTCCCGACAGATACTGGACATCGGATGCCTCGCGTGGAATTGGCCTCCATCTATCTCGATCAGGTAGACGATCGGGACATCGGGGTCGGTTTAGCTGCTGAACACAGTGTCCCTATCTATCCGAGTATTCGGCAAGCCTTGACGCTCGGTGGGAATGAATTGGCTGTCGATGGTGTGCTGTTGATCGGTGAACACGGAGATTATCCGTATAACGAGATCGGGCAACACATGTACCCGCGCCGTTATATGTTCGAGCAGATTTGCGGTGTCTTCGCATCGAGTGGCAGATCCCTCCCTGTTTTCTGCGATAAGCACCTCTCCTACAATTGGGACGACGCCATCTGGATGTATCATCGCGCAAAGGCACTCGATGTCCCGTTTATGGCGGGTTCCTCGCTACCCCTCTCTTGGCGGCACCCCTTTTTGGAACATCCGCTTGATATAGAACTGGAAACCGCTATCGGTATCGGTTATGCCGGTGTGGAGTCCTACGGTTTCCATTCACTTGAAACGCTACAGTGTATGATTGAACGTCGGCAAGGTGGTGAATCTGGCATCGTGGCAATTCAGTGTCTGGAAGGCGACGCGGTCTGGGAGGCGGGTGAAGCAGGAAAGTGGTCCCTTGATTTAGCAGAAAAGGCGTGTGCACAGATTGAAAATCGTCCGGATACCTCCTTTATTGAGGGTTGCCCGAATCCAACGGCGTTTCTGTTGGAGCATAGCGATGGATTCCGTTCTACTGTGCTGATGTTGACGGGATACGTCTCTGATTTCGCTTACGCGGCGAAGACTGGCGATACCTACCACGCGACGGAGTTTTATCTACAGAACGGCCCCCCGCATGCGCATTTCAGTTATTTGAGTCTTAATATTGAAGAGATGTTCGTGACAGGGGAACCGCAGTATCCCGTGGAACGGACGCTCCTCGTGACGGGTGTTCTCGATGCACTCATGCACTCGCGTGCGGAAGGGCACATCCGAATTGAAACGCCACATTTAGCGGAACTCGCCTACCGTTCTTATGAGAAGATGCCTATCCGGCCAACGGCACCACGTCCTGAAGGCGCGACGTTGGAAGTGTGAATTCGTTGGATTGGCACCTGACGAGAGATATTATTTCAACAGCGCAATAAGGGCAATGATAACTGCTCCGACAGCGGTGGCAGTCGTGATAATTTGCCCACTTGCCTTGCCCTCTTGAGTGCCTTCAAGTTTACCTTTTATCCACGCAACATCGGTTTCAAGAGCCCCAAGCCGTCTGTTGACATCCTCAAACTGGCGTTGGGTCTGCTCAAAGCCTTCTTTTATTACTTTGGAAAGTTCTTCAATGGTCATGACAGCCACCTTTTTTCTCTGTATTTTCGATTGACAACAAATTTAATTGCCTCCTCCCAACCAAAGAGCAGTAAGCGCGGTTGAAAAAACCGCGCTTATAGTATTAGCGTTCAGGACGTGCCGGCACGCCTGTTTCCGCGGATTCGTAGATGAGATCCATCAACTCGGATTGGATAATCCCGTTCATCGGACTCGTGCGGGATTCTGCTCTCCCCAAAACAGCGTCGATGAAGTTGTCGTCAGGCGAACCCGCGGACATGTCGTCTGTAATCGGAGGCGGATCCAACGCTTCGCCACCCTTCCAGACGCGAATCCAACCGCCACTCCAACCGTCAACCTCGATCCTGCCGTTTTCAAACACCAACGCCATGTGCGTGCCACCAGGGCTTGGGCAATTGCCACTCACCGCCATCGCCGCGAGCACACCGCTTTCAAACTTGACGTTAATCGAGGAATTGATGTCAACGTCTCGGTCCTGGTTGTCTGTATAGGCATAGACTTCAGCGACCTTCGACTCGACCGCCCAGCAGAGACTGTTCAGGAGATGCGCGCCGCTATCGTAGGCTTGTCCACCGCCAGAGAGTTTCGGGTTCTGCCGCCACGTCCCTGTTGTGCCACCTTTCCAGCCCTGCGTAATATAGCCAATAACCAATTCCAGCTTGCCAAATTCTCCGCTACGGATAACCTCTCGGGTATAATAGAAATTCGGTGTGCACGGCGTATTGTAGCCGATAGTGAGGGTAAGTCCAGTCGCTTCCACCTTCTCTGCGAGGGTATACGCATCTTTAGAAGATGTGACCATCGGCTTTTCCATCAAAACGTGGCATCCTGCCTCGAGAGCCTGCATGCCCTGCTCAAAATGGAGCGTGTGCGGTGTAGAGATGACCACGGCATCCGGCGATGTCTCTTTCAGCAGCGTGCCGATGTCGTCATAAGCCCCCGGACGTGGACTCAGATCGGACAGGTTCCGATCGATATAGCCGCTGGCGATGTCGGTATTCACATCGCAAGTGCCGACGATTTGCACGTCAGGATTTTCATTCATGCGTCTGGCGTGGCCTGAGGAGTTTCCGCCACATCCAATCATGGCAAGTCGAATCTTTGCCATATTTTTCTCCTTTTTTAATCTTTCCTTACGGATAATTAAACAATTGGGCTTTCAAAATTAAACTTCGATAAATCGTCGACACCAATCGCACCTTCGCCGAACACCCGTGCAAAGTTATGCCCGTGATGCGACTTCGTCTCCCCATGCATGTAGCAGACACTGAACGCCCGCCGCGGAATATCGGTATCGTTCGTCCCGGAACTGTGTAGCATCCAATTGTGGAGTAAGACGACCTCTCCCGCCTTTAACTCCATCGGGAGCGGTGTCGCCTTCGCAACGATGTCGTCGATGTGTTCCTGTGTGAGAAAACCGGAGCCGTTTTCAGGATTGATGAGACTGCTATGCGACTTCGGAATGATATGCACACACCCATTCTCAATCGTTGCGGGATCCAGAGCGGTATAAATCGTGATCTGCGGGTCACGATCAAGGTCTCGCCATCTGTCCTGATGCCATGTCAGCTGCGTGCCTTCGTGTGCAGGTTTGTTCATAAACATCGCCCGAAAACAGGCAACCGGGGTGTCATCTCCGTAGATTTTCGCGCACACCTCCTGGAAAACCGGTTTCTGGAGATACGCCAAGAAAACCGGATCCAGTTCAAGGTTCTGAATTTTCCGATATAACAACGTGGCACCTTTATGTCCCTTAGACTGCGGTCCGGGAGAATTCTTTCCAGGTTCCCGATCCAGTTGCATCATGATTTGGTCATAATCCAGTGATGCTTTCCCGAGCATGATGTCGTCCATCTGTTGCTGCAGTCTTGCGAGTTCTGCATCCGTCGCGACTTGTCCGATGCGCACGTAACCGTTTTCCCAAAAATGTTCCCACTGTTCATCTGTTATATGGTGTTCCATGCTAAGCCTCCCAATTGCACATGTCGTGGTTCCGAAAACGTCTGTATTCTATAAGTATAACATATATTTCAAGAAGTATAAACGAAAATTATAAAATAATGCAACCTTTCAACCTCCGAGTTACGTCACCTCAATCAATAAGGGCTGTCAAAAATCTGTTCGGTGAATCTCTTTGTCGAACATTTACCTTTTTGATAAAATCATGCAACCTTTCAGCACGCAGGTTACGTCACTTCAATCAACAGATAATACACGATTCCGGAGGTAGTTTGTAATGGCACAGAAAGATGCTCAGCTCATCCAGAGGGTACTCCAAGGGGACCAAGAGTCATTCAGTCCCTTGGTTAGAAAATATCAGAAAGGGGTTCATGCGCTGGTATGGCGGAAGATTGGGGACTTCCATATTGCCCAAGAGATCACGCAGGACGCGTTTCTTACGGCGTATAAAAAACTCAGAACCTTGAAAAACCATAACCAGTTTGCCGGCTGGCTCTACGTTATCGCGGCAAACCTGTGTCGCGACTATCTCCGAAGGAAGCGTTTGCCAATGGAATCCTTAGACGCTGACAATACCAATGAGGTGGACAAAGTGTCATATTCTCAATATGTAGCAGATAAGCAGAAAACCGATGCGGATGAAACACGGCGTGAAACCGTCAAGGAACTGCTCAAAAAATTACCGGAAAGCGAACGGACGGTGATGACGCTCCACTATCTCGGCGAGATGACGATCCAAGCGATTGCCGAGTTTCTCGGTGTCTCTCCGAATACCGTCAAAAGCAGGCTCAGCCGCGCCCGCAACCGTCTACGGAAAGAGGAAGACGTGATTCAGCAGAATCTCGGCAGCTTCCAACTCCCCGATACCTTCGCCGATAACATTATGCAGGAAGTTTCACGTATTGCTCCCGTTCCCCCTGCGGTGAGTAAACCCGTGGCACCTTTAGCAATTTCTGCCGCTTCCGCTATTCTCATTTTTTTAATGATGGGTGTTGGCACGCAGTATCTCTCCCGTTTTCAGAGACCTTACAATTTAGATGCGACCTCGGAACCCACGGTTGAGATTATTGACGCAGTTTTCGTCTACGATTCCCCTGCGAAACCCGCAGTTCGGAGTCAAGCGGGAAGTTCAGCACTCCCGGGTAAAAGTCCCGGCGCGGGTCAGAAACCCGACGATTCCCTTGTTGCTACACTACCTATCGATACCACAGAGGTCTCAACCTCGAAACCACAATGGCGCCAAACTCGGGGCCCCGAAGGTGGTAGCGTGCAGAACCTATCTATCACATCTAACGGGGATTCTTACGCCAGAACAGGGACCGACCTCTATAGATTGGCAGACGATGGAAGTCGGTGGAGCATTGTCAACACCAACATGCCTGTTAGCGGATCCTGGCAGATGACAGAACATGATAAGACCCCCTACGTTGTCTCTGATACGGAAGTCCTCACTTCAATAGATAGAGGCGAGACATGGCATGCCCTCGGTGCGCGTCCCGAAGGACAGCTGGTTGATCTCGTCATAACAGATGGGTCTCCTGGGACGCACACTGATATTGTCATGTACTTGGGACTCGTCAATGGCGTATTCAGCTCCGTGGACACTGGGAAATCGTGGACGCCTGCCAGCGATCCGTTGATGGACAAAGAAATTCGCGTAATTACTGCTATTGAAGATGTCGTGTTCGTTGGAACAGATTCTGGACTTTATCGCCTCAATTCTGCAGGCTGGATGTTATTACCGGTAGATGAAGACCATGAGACCCGCAATGTCCGCGCGCTGGCAAATGCCGGGCATCGACTCTATGTTGCCGTGGGTGACAAAGTGGTGAACAAAGATTTTGAGCTCATGGTGCCATCGAAAATGGTATGGGAGACATCTCTGCCCCTGTATCGTTCAACAGATTTGGGAGATACGTGGCAGACATTAGACTATGGAAAAGTAGAAACAGAGCCTTCCCTTCCAGTTAGCATGACGATTCGGGTTGGCGCTGGAGATCTGAACTCCGACCCAAATGGGAAGGAACATCCTAAGAACGCAGAAACGAAACCGACTTTAATCTTTAAAATGATAGCAGTGGAAGATAACCTTTTGATATTAGACGACAGAAACAGTTATTACTCAAGTGACGCAGGGGACACTTGGGTTCCTTTGAATTCAAGCATACCGAATATAGCAGATGTTTCGACGCTTGTGTCTTCGGATGCGAATACCTTCTATCGGAACGGAGAGTCCGGGATTTATCGCACAACCGATGCCGGCAAAACGTGGCATCCGTTTAACCCTGGATTGGTAAAGACAGCTGTGATGCATTTAGTTTCTGTGCAGAACGTGCTCTATGCCAACGTGGGAGGCACCCTTCTCACCTCATCCGATGCGGGTGAGTCGTGGACCCCTGTCCCAAGCAGCCTCGGAAACATCATAAATCTGGTAAGATTCAACGATCTGCTCTACGCCAGAGGTGTAGACGAAACGAGACCGCACCCCCGCCTCTTTCACTTATCTACTGAGGATAATCGGTTAACACCTGTTCCAGATATGCCATTTTTAGTCGGGAGAAACTATACCAAACTGATAGAAGAACGTTTCATGGAAATTTTTCAAGGAACAGACGAGGCGGAGGGAGAAAAAAATACTCTTGAAGATTTAGATGCAGAGGCATTTGTTGAAGACTATAGTCCGGTTTTAGAGGAACTCATTGTTGAGATTTTGACCTCGCTTGTCGGGAATTTCGCTGTCGGTGGTGACGCTTACTATATGGAGTTTGAACAGAGACTTTTCAGATGGAAGCCCGGCACAACTGAATGGGTGGATACCGGACTCATCAATAAATTTCCTGTCGATAGCCTTGACAGGGCTAACACCGCTGATTCCCTGCCTTCTAACCTGGCGGCTTCAGAGAATACCGTCTACATCGGTACATGGGACGGACGCCTCTTTCAATCATTTGACGAGGGAAACACGTGGAACGATGTTATGGAGAGCCTCCCATTTCCTGTTGCGGATTTCAATGCAATCACCTTTGCAGGCAGTACTCTTTATGTCGCAACCGATAGTGGGGTCGTTTATGCAAACGACGGAGACCTCGACTGGCACACGACAACGGATACAGAAGGCATCCCTATCGTTATAGAAAGGTTCGCGGTAGATGGGACAACGCTGTATGGAACAAGCGAGCAACAGGTGTATCGATTCAAAGAGGGAACTGGGGTGTGGCAACAGGTTGCCCCGGAAATCCCGATGCCTATCACCTCGCTTGCTGTTGAGGGTAACGTACTTTATGTCGGTACCCGTGGCAGCGGTGTGCTTCGCTTTACGCTGGATGAATCTGAATAAAAAATCTGAAATATACTAACAATCTAAGGAGAGTGTAAAAATGAAAAGTATAATTTTACAAGGCAAAATTCTCAATTCCCTAACACTTCTGATCGCAATTTTAGGGACGATGATAGGCTTGCAACTGCCGCTACAGGCAGGCACAGATCAGCTCCTCTTTGATAGGGAGGCGATGAAAGACCCCGGCAGTTTGATCGTGAAACTCCAAGACACGCGTGCGCCGGTGTCCGAATTTATCGCATCGCAATTGTCGGAAGATATGCAGTGGGTGTTATTCGGATACAATGGCGTAAGCACACCCTCCGCTCAGCAGCAGGAAGTACTGCTTTCAGACCTAAATCGCCTGCTTCAAGGGGATTCTCTCTACGATGCCCAACGGTTCGCCAATATTGAACTCAGTGAACAGACGCAGGCACTCATCGCAGAAAATCAGAAAGGTGGTGAAGCATTGGTTCGCCTCAACCGGTGTCTCTTGGCAGATGTCTATCCTTACGAACTTGCCTCACTCTCAGAGCAACAAAGTTCTACGGCTTCCAAAGGGATTGAGACGTGCAGAGAAAATTTGCGGCAGATAAAACGCGCCCTTGATGAATACAGGGCTGCCAACGCCGATGGAGATCCGCAGTGGCTTTCCGATCTCTCTCCTGAGTATCTGGACGCAAAATTTCTCCTCTGCCCAGCAGATACAACAGCAGGTGTCCCTGGCGTTCTCACCGAAGATGCATCGGACCCGACACTGCCGTGCAGGTATCTCTATGAGATCCGACCTTCTGAGAAAGAAGCGCAACAGATGCTATGGACACAGGAAGGCGATATGACACCTATCGTTCGCTGTGAACACCATCGTCTCAATCTCAGTCTCGGTGGAAAACTCTATCGAAACGGTCCGCAAAGAGACATTTATAATAGCAACAAAATGGGATTCTCCGCGCTTGCTGACGTTGTGCGGGACTTACACAAACAACACGGAAAGGCATTTCTCAAGACACAAGCAGGCAGGCAGCAACTCAAGCAGGCAACTGAAAAACTGATCATCAAACAATTCGTGCCGAAAATGCTTGATGCCTTGGAGAAAGAAATTGCTTCTCAAGTTGAAGCACAATTGGGAAAAGACTTTCTCAAAACGCCAATGGGGATGGATATCTTCAAACAAGCATTCTCGCAGGTGGGAAGCCAAATTAAGGAACAGCTACAGGTGCAACTCGAATCGCAACTCGGCGCGGAATTTCTGAAATCAGAAGAAGGACGGGACATCCTTGAGCAACTATCGGTATTGTTGTCCGCTGACGTGTTATCCGTTCATTGACTTCACTCTATAATAACGTGAGTTCGGTAAAAGAGATGCAACCGAACTCTCGTAAAAAACGCAGGAGAAATTATCATGTTAACGACATTGATTCAAAAAGAGATTATGCATCACATTCTCAGCGTCCGGTTTATCGCGCTCCTGCTGATGTGTGCTTTACTCATCCCACTCACGCTTTCGATCAATTATCGTAGATATAACGTGAGTTTGATAATTAATTTCTGAATTTTTTGAAGAAAGAGAACCCTTT
>VXPE01000057.1 GCA_009839745.1 Candidatus Poribacteria bacterium | reverse complement strand
TGACGTTGCCACTTATGGAAGTATTCATGCACCTGCCACATATCGTCAAGCAGATGGTTCCAAGTCGTATACAATTCGATTGATCATAAAACCGATATTTGTAGGTTTTCATGGTCTATCAAGTATCAAGTTTTTAACCCCTGTTCAGTGGGTAGGCAGACACACAATCAAGCGATTGTGCTGAACATGTCTGCCAACTTGATAGTATTATTATAGCATTTTTTTTGTGTTTTTGTCAAGGGGAAAAATGCTTTTTTTAGACAACAGTTTGGTCTAATTAACAGGGGCGGGCATTCATCCTAAACCTAAAGGATTAGCCTTTTTGCCCGAATTTCGGTAATTCTAAAATCTACCATAAATAGCCCTATCGTCAAGATTTACAGACTTGCTAAAAAAATACAATTGTGATACATTTTAAATCCAACGCTACAATCGCTCTTATATTCGTTGTCTATAACGAAACACAGTATTTTCCCATCACTTGCAGCGGATGGGAGTAAGGAGTTAATTATAATGAGTAAAAACGGACGGACCTTCACCGCAGAACTGGAAGAGATGGAAGTCTATGGTGATACACGGGTCGGGTGGGATGAGAATACACCCGTCAATGAAACCGTTGACGCGGAAGGAAATCTCTTTCCCGGTAAAAGAGGGTTCGGTGTAGCAGATCCCAACTCACCCAAACGCCGCGTTTACGACGACCCAGAGGTCGAGGCACTCCGCGAAAAGTTACGCGAGCACAACGGTATTCGCGGACTTGAAATCTGCGAACCTCACGAAACCAAGAAAATCGCTCGAATCTTCCATCGCGACGGTTTCGTTGTCGTCAAAGATCTTCTCAATGCTGAACAACTCGCTCGCTGGAGGGCAGGATGTGCCGAAGCACTCCGCGACATCCTCTCCATACCGGGACCGGGAGACAGAAAATATACAACCGAAACAGGACGGCTGCCACACCGCTATAGCTACGGCACCTCTTCCGCTTCAAGACAGATGTTGCACCATCCCGCTTGGGCGAGTATGATAGATCTGTCGACAACAACCCCTATCGTTACAGAAATCTTCGGTTCTTCAGATTATCGCGTTTGGGGTTCAGGCGGCGACCTCTGCCTCCCGGGTGCAGTAGAGTATCAACACCTACATCCCGATGGCAGGGACCCACAGCACCTTTCCGAAGCACGCATTCGGCAAGCTGAATTAGTCGGTGCCCAACTCCAGAGGGACGACAAAGGAAACCTTGATGTCCCATCACAGAAGATGATAATGGAGATGACACCGCCGACCGTAACCATTAATTTCATCATGTGTGATCTGACGTGGGAAAACGGTCCGATTCGTCAGATTCCCGGGACGCATACACTGCAGCAGAATCCACCACCGCCGGGCGATGAACCCGATTGGATGAAACACTCGACACTCGTCGGCGGAACGGCTGGCTCCGGTGTGTTCCGAGATAACCGCGCATGGCACGGGGCAACCCCGAACCTCTCAAGAGAAATTCGCGCACTGCCAAACGTTGAATACGCCGCACCGTGGCGCTCACAACGCGGGTTCAGTAGGATTATGCCCCACGAAATTTGGGAAACCTTGACCCCCCACGCTCAGAAATTATGTGAATGGATCAAAGCAGATCCAGGTGTCTGGCCCCCCGGGGCCGGTATTATGCATCCGCTCTCAAGCAAGCGCGCAGAAGCACAGAAGCAGAACGGTTAGTAGGAGGAATAAAAAATGTTAAACTGGGGTGTTATGGGTGCGGGCGGCATCGCCTATGTCTTTTGCAACGGGATGCGTTTTACGGACTCCGGTCAGATCCTTGCCGTTGCAAGTCGCACGCAATCCAAGATAGACAGACTTACGAACGATTACAACATTCCTCGCCAATATAATGACTACGATGGCTTGTTAACGGACGACGATATTGACGCTGTCTATATTGCCACGATCCATCCACTTCATGCGGAGTGGGCAATAAAATGTGCCGAAGCGGGGAAACATCTCCTCATCGAGAAACCGATCAGTATGAATCACGCCGAAGCTGCTGCGATGATAGACGCAGCACGCGAAAACGATGTGTTTCTCATGGAAGCCTTTATGTATCGGACCCATCCGCAGGTTGCGAAGGTGGTCGAACTGATACAGGACGGCACGATCGGCGATGTCCTTGTTATCCGATCGACTTTCAGTTATCGGTCGAATTTTAACCCCCAAAGCCGAATTTTCAACCGTGAAATGGGTGGCGGCGGTATCCTTGACATCGGGTGCTATACGGCTTCAATGACTCGCAAACTGGCGGGTGCCCCTGAAAACAAACTGTTTTTGAACCCTGTTGAAGTAAAAGGGAACGGCAAAGTCGGTCCTACGGGGGTTGACCACATCGCAGCAGCGACGCTCAAATTTGAAAACGGTATCATTGGGGAGATAATCGCTGCCGTTGAATGCAGCGTTGGGAGCAGCGTCTTTATCTACGGCACAGAAGGCTCAATTACGATTCCAAGCCCTTGGTTGCCTTCATCGCTCTGTCGCCAGGCACGAGAGCCGTTGCCATTGGATACAACTTTCCCGTCAACAAAAATTATCGTTGACGCGCATCAGCGTCAGGAAGAAATTACGATCGACGTTGATCGGGACCTCTTCACTTATGAGGCAGATACAGTCGCCAACCACATCGCAGATCGGCAAGCACCGGCGATGTCTTGGGACGATACACTCGGCAACATGCAGCTGCTGGAAGCGTGGCTTGCAGAGGTGGGCGTTACGCATTAGAAGATATAACGCAAGTTGCCATTTCTTCTCTACATATCACCCCTACGGGGTGCGGGGAATTGGAAACTGTTTTTCTACTCTCACTGCGAGGCAATATCACCCCTACGGGGTGTAAAGAAACACCTTTCCTCGAAAAATCTGTATTGAAACGCTCAAAACCTATTAGGTAGCAATTTGGATCATTCTAATCAAAAAACGTAGCCTGCAACAATACGCAGAAATACGCAGAAACACGCAGAAATGCCCAAGCAAAGACCCCTATCAAAAACCCCAAGCAAAAACACGCAGGCGGATTTGAGGAACGCACGTCAAAGTTCAAACGTCTGTTGTTTCTCGGCAAGGAAAGCTTAAAATGGTGAAAGACGATATTTTTCAGGAACGCGTTGTCCGGGTTGAAAAGCCGTCGGCGCACTTTACACTACTTCGGAACGTCGATGGCGATTTCCTCGGCGTGTCCGACACGAACGAACTCTCAACCTTTGATTACACCGACGATCAGGCGATATGGGAGCAGGTCGAAGGCACCGCTGCCTACCGCCACGTCGTCACGGGTATCCACCTCGAAGCCGAATCCGCTGACGCTGAGAACGGTTATAACTTGCGTCATAACGGGGATTCACTCGCGAGCGACGGCAGCATAGGTGCCGAAAGTGCCGTGTTCTCCGCTGGACACGGTCCCGCGCACCTGCCGTCCGAGTATCTGGAATCCTTCAAACAGAACGGCTGGGCCTGCCTACCTTCCATTATCGCACCTGATATTGTCGAAGAATTGGAGAAGGTGAGCTGCACGGGGCGCTGGGAGGCAGAAACCTACGAGCGGCGTATGCCACCAATGAATGAGACTGCAGCGGTCGCTAAGATTGCAACGGAACCCGTCTCTTTGTGGTTGATGCGTGAGTATATGCAGACACAGGAAATACGCCTCGGACACTCGCCGGGTTTTGCTATACTTCCACCAGACGATGGCAGACGAAAAGTTCAAGGGTGGCACTCAGATTTTCCCTATCTCTGGGGTATCGCTGGCAGTGAAGTTGTCAACCGAATACCGATTCACAAGGTCGAGGGTTTGGTCATGGGGGTCCAGCGAAACCTCTGCGTCTCGGAATTCCGCAAAGAAAACGGAGCAACCTGTTTCAAACTCGGATCCCACACATTCGGTCAAGGTCCACCCGTCGAGTGGGTAAACGGAAACACCTCCAGGGAGGACGGGCATCGTGAATCCAAAGGACTGCCATACACCGGACCGGATGCCGATGTGGTCGAGGCACCACCGGGGAGCTACATCGTCTACGATTCTCGGATTTGGCATCGCGCCGGCGTAAATCGCACGCCACATAAGCGAGCGGCAATGTTGCAGGCGGTTATTCCGATGTACATCATGCCGTTTATGGATACAAGTCGTCCCTATAAAGACTTTCTCAACAGTCCCTTGGCAGAAGAACTGACTGCTCTTGAGCATAAAGAGCTTGAGTCAATTATGGTGAATAAGATGGTCGGCCCCCAAGGGCATCTGGCAATCACCGTTGACGAGGAATTAACTGAGAAAATACAACCATCTCAGTAATATCATTGCGAGTGAAGGAGACAAGGAATGCGGAAAGCCAAGATTGCATCCGTGGGTTGTGGTTGGGTCGCGAAACGTTGGCATCTGCCGACAATCGCTGAGTTGACGAAAAGAGGGGATTTGGATTACGTAGCCGTGTGCGATATTGATGAAGATACCGCTCGCGCAGCCGGTGAAGAATACGGTCTCCCTTACTATACAGATGTCGAACAGATGCTGGAAAAACACAGCAACATCGATGTTGTAGACATCAGTACCGGTGATTATGAACACCATACAATCGCGAAGATCGCCGCTGAACACAAGATGCATCCAATCGTTGAAAAGCCGATGGCACCCACCCTCACCTGCTGCGATGTAATCATAGACAGTTGCGAAAAAAACGGGGTCCATTTTGAGGTCGCCGAGAATTACTTTCGGATGCCCGGGGATCGGATCATCATTAAACTCATTCAGGAGGGTGTGCTGGGTGACATTGCGCGAGTGCACTTTATCGAACCTTTCGGACGTAGACCGTTTGAGCAGGGTGCGGGAAAGCCGCGCGGCATAGAATCGCCTATATCCACATTTACGTCCCACTCCGGTGTTTGCATTGATATGGGAGTCCATCGGATGTCCCAACTTCGATGTTATGCCCAAAGTGAACCGAAGAAAATCACCGGCATCACGAAGCAATTCGCGCCGAGTTCCAACAACAACGTTTATGAAGATTGGGGGCACGCAGTCATTGAGTTTGAAAGCGGTGCCGTTGGTGTTTATGAGACCTCTCGGGTCGGAGAAGAGACGATTAAATACAGGCAGATTATGGGAACGAAGGGTGTGATAACAGACACCGATTTCTGGACAGCTGATTTTCCGCTTCGGGTCATGGAGAACGGTGAAATGAAAGATATCCCGATCGAAACGGAACGACATCACGTTGATGGCGTAGATGTCCTTTCCAGAATCGTTGTGCATACCGACCCACAGATTGTGTATGAAAATCCTTTCAGAACGTATGCAATCGACGATTGGAATGTCGGAACCGCTGAGGAGATTATGACAATAGCGAGGGCGGCACTCACAGGTGAACCACCGGAATACGGGGTCGGGGGTAGGAAAGATGTGGAGATGTGCATCGCGCTCTACGAATCCTCACGGACGGGCATGATGCCCATCGACATTCCGATAACAGAAACAACGGGTTATGAGCAGATGGTTCACGACGAGTTCCGCCAAAAATTCGGCCACGCCATTGATGCGTAACAGTATCTATTTCCCCGTGTTTTTACAGCAAACAATGGGTCTGTGGTTTGCTATTCAACGCGCAAGCCAAGTGACAATGATTTTATTGCCCGTCACGATGTTAAAAAAGAAATTTTGGGTGCCGATCTTACTGATGTTGATAGGTGTTGCCATTGGTGGCACATTTTGGGGATACCAGCACGTTGCGTCTCAAGATCCTGTGAAGATTATCAACGCTGTGATGCCTGACTCCGTTGATACGTCAAAGCCTGCGACACCGAAACCGCCACCGCCGGGGGAAACCGCTGAGAGCGGACACTGGCATGGCGAAGAGTGGCACGCTGAACCGCATGACACACCGCAGGCTGCCGAAGCGGGCAGCATTGCTGCAGACACGGAAAACTCGCCCGATGATGTCTGGTATCCTGAAGACTACACCGAGGCGGATAGACAAGCCGATCTTCTCGGACTCCCAGCAGCCCCCGGTGAAGAATATCACCGTCGAGCATATAAGTATGCGGTTAACTCTTATATTCAAAAGCATCGGCAAAAGTATCCTGACTGCACAGAACATGCTGCGGTTTTGGCAGATGCCAAACGTCAAGCCGAGTGGATATTGGCAGATGAAAAGCACGTAGATAAACGTCGGATACACGCTGCTGAACTTGATTTCATTATGTCCCTCTATGATGACTTCAGAGAAAAATACGCCGATACTCTCTTTGCGGGGAAAAAACTCAGTCCCGCGGATGCCCGAGTCGCAGAATCGGAAAAACAAGCAATCCTCAAACATCTGGATGCATACGACGAACAAGCGAAACTCCTGAAGCGTGAAAAACCTATTTCACCGAAACCCATGCACACGCACTAAGCGAGGGAGGAAATCATGATGAAACACATTCGCATTTTCATTATAGTTTTCCTCGACGTCGTGTCAGGGGAGCCGTTGGCATATAGGGGGTTAATCTGAATGGCATTCGAGCTTCAAGAGCAAGGGCGTGATGGGAAGCCGTTGCGTCCTGTGCTTTGCACTTCGTTTTACGTTCAGCGTGTGCAATCTGGCGAGATGGAAACCTTTTCTGCGTTGGTTTAATCACTTCTGTTTTACCTTCGGCACGGATTTCTGCTTCCCGTTGCCTTTGCTCATCTCTGCGTCTTGCACGCCTAATTTCTACCCATTCCATGATTCTTCCCTTCACCTCAATTATTATGGTTGAGGTCAGTATAAAGAGCGGTATGGAAGTTCCTGTGTCTATGATACATTTCTTTATACCTGTTTCATAGTGTATAAGCAGTATAGGCATGGAGAATACTGTCATTTGGTTCATACACTAAATGCTTTCTATGCTAACGCATAAACTCAATACAAACCCGATGAAAAAACTTTGAAAATTTTTCCAATTCATTGTATACTCTCTATGACAAAGGCAAGACTTTACAGGAAAAGGAAACACGCGCATGAACATCCTCGTCCTCCACGGACCCAATTTACACCTCTTAGGGAAACGTCAACCGGAGATCTACGGACACCAAACGCTATCGGATATTAACAATACACTTGACCGGCAAGCCGCGGCATCATCCCATGCGATTACCCTCAAAATCTTTCAATCTAACCACGAAGGCGAACTCGTCTCTATCATCGGAGACCACATTGACTGGGCGGACGGTATTCTGATTAATCCGGCAGCCTACACACATACCAGTGTCGCTATCCGAGACGCGCTCTCTACCGTCGCACTCCCCGTCATAGAGATTCACCTCTCGAACATCTATGCCCGTGAAGAATTTCGGCATCATTCCTACATATCGGCGGTTTCTGTCGGTGTCATCGGTGGTTTCGGAACGCACAGTTACACCCTTGCTCTCGAAGCAATGATCCAAATATTGCAACAAGCTACGGAAAATTAAAAAGATGACGAAACATCCTTTCATACCTTTTAGTCGTCCTTGGATCGATGATACCGAAATCGAAGCCGTTAGCCAAGTCCTCGCCTCCAAATGGATCAGCACAGGGAACAGAGTGCGCGAATTTGAACGCGCCTTCGCCGAATACCTCGGGGTCAAGCACGCCATCGCTGTCAGTTCCTGCACCGCCGCCCTGCATCTAAGCCTGGTTGTAGCCGGAATCCGGAACGGCGACGAAGTTATCACGACCCCTTATACCTTCACCGCCACTGCTGAAGCCATCCGATATGTCGGTGCAAAACCGGTCTTTGTAGACATCGATCCGCATACGTTGAACATTGACATAACCAAAATTGAACAGGCGATAACCCCGCGCACAAAGGCACTAATGCCCGTCCATTTTGCCGGTCTCCCGTGCGACATGGATGCGCTACGGGACATCTGCCGAAATCACAATCTCATCCTTATCGACGACGCTGCCCACGCTATCCCGACCGAATACAAAGGGGAATACATCGGCAGTATCGGCGATCTGTCCGCGTTTAGTTTTTATGCGAACAAAAACCTGACGACAGGGGAAGGCGGTATGATTACCACGAATAACGACGCCTTCGCCAAACCGCTCCGCACAATGCGGCTCCACGGAATCGACAAGGACGCTTGGGCACGTCAGTCACAGCGCGACATCTGGCGATACGACATCGCGACTGAAGGGTATAAATATAACATGACCGATATCCAAGCCGCGATGGGGTTGTGCCAACTTATGAAACTCAACAAACAACATGAACGCCGTCGAGATCTCGCACAGATTTATCAAAAGGAACTCGCAAATCTTCCGCACATCAGCACACCCGTTGCACCGGAGAATCCGAACGAACATTCGTGGCATCTCTACATTATCCAACTCCCACCCGGTGAACGCGATGGATTTATTAGAGTCTTGGGCGAGGCAAACATCGAATGCAGTGTCCACTACATCCCGCTACACCTCTTCGAGTTTTATCAGGAGCAATACGGCTACCGTGTCGGCGATTTCCCGTGTGCTGAGGCAGCATTTGAACGCGTCGTGAGTCTACCCCTCCACCCCGGGTTAACCGAAGAAGAAATTCATATCGTAATCGGTGAAATAGGAAAGATTTTGGGTTCGTAAATGGACACACCTAACCCAGTGAACACCAGCCTCTACCAAATCATCCCCAGCGACGTCTGTTTCTCGTGTGATATCTGTTGCCGATTTTTAGAAGCAGACAGTCCCCTTGCGCCCATCTTCACAGCGTCAGAGACAGCAAAAGCCATTGCACACGGTGCCGATCCCGCACTGTTCCGTCCACAGACAGACGGAAAAAGTGCCCAGATCCAGCTAAAACCGCACAACGATTTCTATATTTGTCCGTTTTTTGAACCGGAGACGAGCCACTGCACCATCTATCCGATCCGTCCGCTTGATTGCCAACTCTATCCATTCGCGCTCATGCGTAGCGAGGATGGCAACGAGATTGTGCTCGGCGTGGATACCCTCTGCCCGTTTGGTGAAGCACACCTCGAAACGGAAGCCTTTCAGAGGCATATCCACCACGTCATCAATTACGTCGAATCCGAATCGGTCACGGCGGAGATAATCGCTAACTGGAGTTTGATCGGTGATTATCAAGACACCGTGAAAATTGTCCATACGCTCAGTTTTGCTAATTTACCTTGCGGGTGAACGACGTGCGTCCTATTTTCTCAAACTGACAGATGCAACTCCAACCGCTAACCCTTAATGACAAGCCAATTTTTGACGAATACGCGCGTCAAACTGACACGCGTCTTTCCAACTATGCCTTCGCGCCACTCTACGTGTGGAAAGCGCATTTCCAGTTTTATTGGACATTGATCGCGGAGCATCTATGCATCTTCGCAAAGCAGGGTGAAGACTATTTTATGCCGATTCTACCGATGCGGTGCAATCCAGGAAATCGCACGTCCCGAAATGTTATCCGCACGGCATATCAATTTATGTTAGAATCAAATCGGAATCCACACATCGCCCGAATCGAAAATATTCCACACGCGCTGCTCACTTTTTTTGAAAAGGATGGATTCCGTGCCACCTTGAAGGAGACCGAATACCTCTATGAGACAGAGGCACTCAGTGAGTTGAGTGGCAATCGCTTCAAAAGCAAACGCAACGCCTATAACGCTTTTATGGATCGGTATCCGTCGGCAGAATTAAGCCCCTACTGCACCGCCGACAGCGACGCGTGTTTCACACGCTATGACGTGTGGCATACCGCACGCGCGATGAATTGTGAAGATGCAGTCTATTGTGCGATGCTTGCGGATTCCCGATCAGCACATCGAGTCGCAATCGCGCATGCAGACGCACTCGGACTTTTCGGCAGGATTGTCCGCGTCAATGGAGATATTAAAGGCTATACCTTCGGCTATCCACTGAATGCGGACACATTCTGTATATTATTTGAGATTACAGACCTTGGGATAAAAGGACTCGCACAGTTCATCTACCGCGAGTTTTGCAAGGAATTGGTTGGCACTTACAGATGGATTAACGCGATGGGCGCTTCAGGGTTAGAAAATCTAAAGCGTGTCAAACATTCCTACCATCCGGTCCAACTGATTTCGTCATACAATATTGTTATGACGGAAGAGAAAAAATGAGAGCAGCACTTATTTTCCTCAACGGCTACTACGACACACGCTATCTCGACTTTTACCGTCACGAGATTGAAACAGCCGTGGAAAACGGGTCCCCGCTCATCTGTGCGGATGGCGGCATCCGTATATTTGACGAGCTCAACCAAGACTCGGACACCACCATCGTGCCAGATGTCCTCATCGGAGACATGGATTCGATCCCCGAAACCACAACCAAAGCGAAACATGTCGTTCAGGCATGGGTAGGAAAAACGGACAAGGATTACACCGATGGACAACTCGCTGTAGACTATGCCTTGGAACAGTTTAACTGCCGACATATTGTTATCTACGGCGGTTTACCGCGTCCAGCAGCATACGAAACAGACCAGTTTCTTGGCAACCTCAAACTGATGCGTTTTGGGCATTACCGCGCGTCTGCAGGTGAACCTTACACAGCCGAAATGCGGGATCCGAGACAAACAATCCACTATGTCCTATCATCAGTGCGTTTAACCCGAAAAAACAACGGGCTGCAACGCGTCTCCCTTATCGCTGAAGCGTCCAACGTCATCGTCGAAAAAAGCGAAAATCTACGTTGGGACTTGGCATCGCTACATATCCATCCCGATTTAACAAATGCCCTTCGCAATGAGTTCACAGCAGGCGCGGCATCGGCAATCGTTCAATTGGCTGACGGATCTGCCCCCGTCTACGTGATTCATAACTGGTAGGAGAGCACCTTCTTGAGGGTTTCCGTGTCCAGATTCGCACCGCTCATCACCATTACCACGCGTTTCCCTGCCAATGTATCCGTAAGTTTATGTGCTGCTGCTATCGGAGACGCCCCTGCGCCTTCCGCTAAGTTGTGCGTCCACCGCAACGCCAAACGGATGCCTTCCTCAAGTTCCGCCTCACTGAGCAGAACAATGTCGTGAATGCCCTTTTTGATGATGGACAATGGCAACGAGAACGGAGTTCGCGTTGCAATTCCATCTGCGATGGTGTCGCAAGAATCCGTTTCTACCCGTTGCCCTGTCTTCCAGGAACGGTAGATAGCGGGTGCATTTTCCGCCTGCACACCGATGACCTTGACATCCGGGTTTATCGCTTTGGAGACTGTGATAGCGCCACAGCAACCGCTCCCACCCCCGATCGGGACGATGATTGCGTCTACGTCTGGGAGACTCTCAAAAATTTCAAGAGAATAAGTGCCAACACCGTGGAACAATGCAGGCTCCATGCACGGATGAACGTAGTAAAGCCCACGTTCCGCTTGAAGTGTTTCGCAGAGCGTAAGTGCTTCGTCAAAATCTGCGCCGTGTTCAATGAGTTCCGCGCCAAATGCTCGCATCGCGCTGTTTTTCTCCGGGTTATTCCCGTGCGGCACAACAACGGTCGCTTTGACACGAGACTGCGCCGCTGCATAGGCGATGGACTGTCCATGATTCCCGCGTGTCGCCGTAAGCACACCTTTTTCACGTTGTGCTTTTGGGAGATGGTGCATGAAATTGATGCCGCCGCGCACTTTAAAACTCCCCGTTGGATGATGATTTTCGTGCTTGATATACGCCTGAAATCCGAGTTGATCGGACAATTCTGGATAGTGAACCAGAGGTGTGGGTTTTAAAAATCGTGATACGACGCGTCGCGCCGCCATAATTCCGTGAAGGGTAACAGATGTCATTTTTACTCCTGATGTGTTTAAAAAAAGTCGGGAATCGGAGTTCCCGCCTACAAGGACACAGAGCCTCTTGCCAAGTTATAAAATCCGTGCTAATATAATAACATACCGCAACGCACATATTCAAAATAATGTTCAGAAAGGAAACACTTATGGCACAAGAATGGCAGTCTACAGCGTTAGAAATTGACGAAACCGAGGACCTCATTGAGGTCTGCTATCAGAACGGATGGACGGATGGGCTTCCCGTCGTTCCACCGACCCCCGACCGCGTCGAACGCATGCTCAGCGGAACAGACCGAGATCCAGATGAACTCATCGCAGCTGTCCCGCCAAAATGGGGCAGAGCCACCGTCGAAAAGGTCGCGATTAATGCCGTCATGGCTGGATGCAAACCCGAATATTTACCGCTGCTTCTCACCGCAGTGGAGGCAATGACATCTGAGCAGTTTAATCTCCACGGCGTTCAAGTCACGACATCCCACGTCTCACCTGTCCTGGTTGTGAACGGACCTATCCGAAAGCAGTTAGAAATTAATGACGGATTCAATCTCTTTGGGCAAGGATGGCGAGCGAACGCAACAATCGGTCGCACCTTACGGCTCATCTGCACCAACATCGGCGGCGGATTGCCCGGTGAACTCGATCGCTCAGCATTTGGACACGCTGGAAAATATACCTGTTGCCTCGCCGAAAAAGAGGAGGGAAGCCCCTGGGATCCGTTGCATGTCGAACGCGGTTTCCAAGCCGACGATAGCACTGTTACCATCTTTGCGGGTGCCGGTCCCCAAACCGTCAACGACCACGGTAATAACACCGCAGAAGGTATCCTCAACACAATCTCGGATAATATCGCCGCCCCGGGTAACACTGCCGGTGAAACCATCCTCGTCATTGGCGTTGAGCATGCAAAGACAATCTCAGAGGACGGGTTCAACAGAGCCGATATACGACAGTACATCGCTGATACCACAAAGCAATACGCAGCAGAGGATCTGATGCTTATGGTAGCCGGTGGACCCGCAGGGAGATGGACGATTGTCGTTCCCGGATGGGGTTCACGGTCCTCTCGCGCGATCACATTGGCAGTATAAGTATCTGTGGGAGAAATAGCAGAATTTCGGACACTTAAACGTTGACCGCTGATAGCCAAGCGCCTACCGTCAAACAACCCGCGAGGCTGGAATGCAACCGAAGTTCTTCGCCGAAGATTTTTTTGCAAATCGGCGAAAAATATGGTATCCTTATATTAAGGAAGACAATAGGAAACCCAAATCTGTTTTCTGACGTTACAGTAAAGGAATAGCTACGATGGACACAAGAACGCTGTCTTTGCCGATCAGCACACTCAATTACAAGCAACCCACCACTGTGCAAGTCGGATCCCCTGTTTCTGTCGTCATTGATATGATGCAAGAGGGAGGAACCGGGTGTGTTCTCGTCGTTGATGAAGATGAACAATTAATCGGAATCATCACTGAACGGGATCTGCTCCAGCACGTGAGTGGGCAGCGCGCTGCACCCGCGGAATTTAAAGTCGAACAGGTGATGACAGCCGACCCAGAGACATTACGCGCCAGTGACCCAATTGCTTTCGCACTCAACTTGATGCATCTCGGGCACTTCCGGCACCTTCCCCTTTGTGTTTGGGACGACCAGGGAGAGGCATACCCCATCGGCATAATTTCAACCCGCGATATCTTAGAACATATCGCTATATTTATAGAAAATCAGGAGTAGGAGGCATAACCATGCTATATGACTTGGCAATTGATGAAGAATTAGAGCAGATGGACGAAGACGCTGCCCTGAAAGCATGGAGAGTGCCAGAGATTCAGGTTTCGCTAAAGGATTTGATGCGTCCTATCATTCAGATTGACATCGGCTCCAGCACGAATGAGGCGATTGATCTACTCCTCGCTAACGAAATCGGTGCAGCACCTGTTGTTGAGAACAATTATCTCCGCGGAATATTTAGTGAACGGGACGTACTCAACAAAATTCTCAATAAACAAGTTGGAAATTTGGACGACATTAACGTTACAGAATTCATGATCGCAGATCCGCAGACAGCACAGCCGGAAGATACACTGAACACCGCCCTCCTCTACATGGCACGGGGCGGCTACCGACATGTCCCTATTGTTGATACGGAAAATCATCCGATCGGGATGGTATCCATTCGTGACTTAATGTCCTATCTCGTTGAGGAGTTTCTCCAGGAAGTCTTAACACTACCCCCGAAACCGGTTCGAGATGCTTTTAAAGCCCGAGAGGGTGCCTAAATACCTCAAAATTTTTCATATTTCTTGGGTGCAGTTGCCAAACATGCACTTATCATAACAAAGGACAATTGTGATGCGCAAACCAGTTGAGCAAATCGAGGAAGCGACAATCCTATTTGCTGGCGACTCCGGCGATGGGTCGCAGACCATTGGCACACAAATGACTGAAACTACTGCCCTTATTGGGAACGATGTCGCCACGCTCCCCGATTATCCCGCTGAAATCCGAGCACCCGCCGGATCGATAGCAGGGGTGTCAGGGTTCCAACTCCACTTCTCAAGCGAACAAATTCACACCCCCGGAGACCTCTGCGATGTCCTCGTCGCGATGAATCCTGCCGCTCTAAAGGTACACCTCAATAAACTCAAACCCAACGGCATCCTGATTGTAAATACCGACAACTTCGCCCGCCGCAATTTACGCCTTGCAGGATATGAAGAGAATCCGCTCGAAGACGATAAACTCACGAAATACCAAGTTTTCCGTGTCGAATTAACACAACTCACTCGAAAAGCACTCGAAGCGACACAATTAAGCGTCCCAGAAATCGACAGATGTAAGAACTTTTTCGCGCTCGGTATGATCCTCTGGCTCTACAATCGTCCAATGGAATACACGATGAAGTGGATCAAGGCGAAGTTCGCGAAAAGGCCTCAGTATGTCGAATCCAATATTCTCGCGCTCCGTGCCGGGAATACCTATTGCGAAGCGACTGAGCAGTTTGCTGTCTCCTACGATGTGAAACCTGCCGACTTTGAACCCGGGACCTATCGAAATATTGAAGGGAACATGGCAACCGTGCTTGGACTTGTTGCGGCTTCGTATCAATCCGGTCTACCGCTCGTTTACGGCAGCTACCCGATAACACCCGCAAGTGATATTCTCCACGGACTTGCACAATACCGAAATTTTGGTGTCGTTACAATGCAAATGGAGGATGAGATTGCCGCCGTCGGGGTCGCAATCGGTGCCGCATTTAGCGGTTCACTCGGTGTCACCGGAAGTAGCGGTCCAGGGCTTGCACTCAAATCGGAGGCGATTAACCTCGCTATGATTGCCGAACTCCCACTTGTGGTATGTAACATTCAGCGTGCGGGTCCCTCAACAGGGATGCCGACAAAGACGGAACAGTCGGATCTCTTGCAGATGTTCTACGGGAGGAACGGTGAATCTCCGTTGCCTATTATCGCTCCATCACGTCCGTTCGACTGCTTTGAGACAGTCTACGAAGCCTGTCGTATCGCCGTGAAATACAGGACACCGGTGATTTTTCTCTCCGATCTCTACATCGCCATGGGGGCTGAACCGTGGAAGATTCCACAACTCTCCGAACTCCCGGAAATTAGACCCGATTTCGCAGTGAGTGCGGATACCCGTAACGGGTTTGAACCGTATCTACGCGATCCAGAAACGCTTGCGCGCCCCTGGGCGAAACCCGGGACGTCTGGTTTAGAGCACCGCATCGGGGGCTTAGAGAAATCAGATGTGACAGGACACGTCAGTTACGATGCCGAAAACCACCAAAGAATGGTGGAAATCCGAGCAGAAAAGGTCGCACGCATCGCCGATGCGTTACCGCCGACAGAGGTGTTCGGGGCACCAGAGGGTGACATCCTGCTCCTTGGATGGGGCGGCACCTACGGTGCAATCCGAACGACAGCAGAAAACTGTGTCGCCGACGGACTTGCAATCGCACACGTTCATCTCCGACATCTCAATCCGTTTCCTAAAGATTTAGGCGACATTCTACAGAAATTCAAAAAGATTTTAATCCCTGAACAAAACAGTGGCCAACTCCTTCAGCTCATTCGTAGCACCTATCTTATTGATGCAATCGGTTTTAACAAGGTGCAAGGGCAACCCTTCCATGTTTTTGAGTTGGCATCGAAAATAGACGAAATACTTGAAGAAATAGGGCGCGCTTAGGTCCTCACGCCCGCAATACCCGCCCCCTACTGGTTGGGTTGGAAATCCTGCCTATAGGGTTTACAAAAAAAGATGGTAACAAACCATGAGAAGAAAAAGATCCTCACGCATCCCTGCTGGTGTACCCACCCTCTCTAAAAAGGATTTTGAATCCGACCAAGATGTTCGATGGTGCCCGGGTTGTGGTGATTACTCCATCCTCGCGCAGACACAACGTATTATGCCGGAACTCGGCATCCCTAAAGAGAACATTGTCTTTATCTCCGGCATCGGGTGTTCGAGTCGATTTCCATATTATATGAACACCTACGGATTCCATACGATTCACGGCAGAGCGCCAACGATCGCCTCCGGTGTAAAAATGGCGAATCCCGATCTCTCTGTATGGGTCATCACAGGTGATGGTGATGCACTCTCAATCGGTGGCAACCATTTCATCCACCTGATGCGCCGCAATTTCGACGTTAACGTTTTGCTCTTTAACAATCGCATCTACGGATTGACGAAGGGGCAATACTCACCGACATCCGAGCAAGGGAAACAGACGAAATCCACACCTCTTGGTTCGGTAGATACCCCCTTTAATCCGATTAGTCTCGCATTGGCTTCCGGTGCTACTTTCGTGGCGCGCTCGCTGGATAGAGATCCAAATCACCTCCGAGCCATTATCAAATCAGCGTTTGAACACAAAGGCACTTCGTTTATCGAAATCTACCAAAACTGCAACGTGTTTAACGACGGTGCCTTCTTCCAATACACGGAAAAAGATACAAAGGCTGACAACACGGTGGTTCTGGAACACAATGAACCTCTCGTCTTCGGCGCGGAACACGATAAGGGTATCCGACTGAACGGTTTCCAACCCGAAGTCGTGAAAACCACAAACGGGGAATACTCCACGGACGACCTCATCGTCCACGATCAGTATGCCGAGGACACCACCTTGGCGAATTTCCTCGCACGGATGAGCGATACGCTTGACTTGCCGGATCCCATCGGTATTTTCCGCAGTATCAGGCACCCGTGTTACGAGGACCTGATGACAAACCAGATCCGCACCGCAAAAGAACGGATGGGTGAAGGCAATCTCGAAGCACTCCTCAACGACGGCGAAACATGGACTGTGTCATAGTTTGATGGGATTCCAACGATCATGAAGATTTACATCTTAACCGACTTAGAAGGGGTTGCGATGGTATCCCGCTTCAGTCAAACTCGTGAAGAAGGTCCCCAGAAAGAAACAGCCATGCGATTATTGACGCAGGAGTTAAACGCTGCTGTTGATGGCATTCTTGATGTGGAGACAGACGCGGAAATCGTGGTCTGGGACGGACACGGGACTGGCGGGATTGATGTGCTTGAATTCCATCCACAGGCGAAGTTAATTGCGCGGGGTCCGATTCGTCCGCCTTACTATCTTGACGAGACCTACGATGCCCTCTTTTTCTTAGGGCAACACGCCATGGCAGGCACGTCAAACGCCCCGTTGAGTCATACGTATTCCTCTGTGTCCATTGAATACTATAAGCTCAACGGAAAAGAGATCGGAGAATTCGGCTGCCGTGCCGCACTCGCTGGCACTTTCAACGTCCCAACGGTTTTTATCTCTGGTGACGATAAAGCAGTAGCGGAAGCGAAAGAACTGATACCCGACATTTATGGGGTTGAGACCAAACAGGGCCTCGGACAGGAACTCGCGTTGCATCTATCACCCCAACGGTCGCGAGAATTGATCCGTGAGATTGCGGCGGAGGCTTGCCGAAATATTGCTGAGATTGCCCCATTCAAAATCGACCCACCTTATACGTTTGAAGTTCGAGTGCTTGAAGGCAAATCAATTGACGGGTACCTGCAACGGGGTGCCGAGAAAATTGATGATCGCACCGTCTTCTGGCGTACCGATGACCTATGCGCTCTCTCCATTTAACGCTAAAGAAACCCATCTACCGAAATCCATTTTTATGGACCATCAGTAATAACTTTTCAAAATCGCGGATGACACAGATTTCATGGATTCTCACTCAGCGTCATCGGTATAATTTGTAAAAATTCGCGATTCAGATTTTTTCAAAATTGAGATTGACAAGCTCATCTCCGAGTTGTATAATTGAGATTAGTCAGAGGAATATAGGATAGAAACAGCAATACATGAATACATCCATTGAAATCTCCAATTTAGCAGACTACATTAGCCAAATAGACAAGATAACACGTTCTGAAATAACGTATCTCTATCGCGGTCAAGAAAACGAGGTGTGGCGCGTGACCAGCAGTGCTTACCGCCGTTTGGAAAAGCAAGTCGATGCTGATCCCGATTTACTGGACGACCTTTTTGTAGGCTATGTGAAGCAAATTGTTGACGAAGTTCAACTAAAGTATCCGTCTACATACAGAGATTTGTTTCCATTAGAGTGTATGGCACATCTACAGCATAATAAAGTCTCAACAGGCCTGATTGATTTCACATTCAGTCCTTTGGTTGCACTTTGGTTCGCCTGCGATAGTAGAGAAGATGCAAATGGGAAAGTTCTTGTGTTAGAAAACAATAGTGGAAGAATTGAAGAAATAAAAACAAAAATGAGACTCCAGCAAGAATTGGATGCTTTTTTTGATGCGGATCAAGCTCAGTGGTATCTCTGGTCACCCACTCTGGATAGTCGAGCAGTAGACACCGAACGTATGAATATGCAGCAGTCTGTATTTTTATTCGGTTTGCCTGAAGTAGATACCGACATGATCAATCAAGAAATCATAATTCGTAACGGTGCCAAAGAAGACATCAGAACGGCATTAGAAAAAATGGGAATCTCAGAAAAAACTCTATTTTCCGACTTACTCGGTTTTTTTGAAAGAAACACGTATGCCCAACCATACGATCAAACACTTGCCGAACCTTACTACGGAGGTATCAGCGATGGAAAATAGACAGCACGAGGCGGGAAAGGTTTATCACAATTACTTTCAACGAGGTAATTTTCGATTAGCCGCAAACAAGTACGATGAAGCCATTCAGGACTACAATGAGGCAATCACTCTAAATCCCAATTATGCCAAATCTTACAAAAATCGCGGTCTTGCTTACTTCGCCAAAGGTGAGATTGATCTTGCGATCGCGGACTATAATAGAGCAATAGAATTGGATCCAAATAACGCACATGCCTATAACAATCGCGGCACTGCTTACAGCACCAAAGGTGATCTTCACCTCGCCATCAGAGATTTCAACAAAGCGATACATCTCAAATCAGATCTTGCGGAAGCATACAATGGACGAGGCTTAACATACCGCGCCAAAGGTGAACTTGACCAAGCTATTGAAGACTATAATATAGCGATAAAACTAAGATACGACCACGCCAAAGCCTATAATAATCGTGGCAACGCCTACCGTGCTAAAGGTGATGTTGAGCAGGCTATTGAAGACATCAGTAAGGCAATAGAATTCCGCCCAATGTTTGCCGAAGCATATAGTAACCGCGGCAACGCTTATGTAAGAAAAGGTTTAATAAATCTTGCTCTTAAAGACTATAACCAAGCAATACGTCTAAATCCAACTCTCGCCGAAGCTTATTGCAATCGAGGTGTAGCTTATGAGTACAGAGGTGAATTTGAGTGTGCTATTGAAGACTATACAAAAGCGATAGACCTGCAACCTGACTATGCCGAGGCGTATAACAATCGCGGTGTGGTTTACAACAAACAAGCCGAATCTAACCTCGCCATCAAAGACTTTGGCAAAGCGATAGAACTCAAGTCGGAGTTTGCCCGTGCCTATGGCGGTCGCGGTTACGCTTATTATGCCAAAGGTGAATATAATCGCGCTATTGTAGACTATAACACAGCAATAGAACTCAAGCCAAATTTTGCCGAAGTATATAACAATCGTGGTCTTGCTTATTTGGCTGAAGGTGAGTTAGAACTTGCCATCGATGACTTGGACAAAGCAATTGAATCTAATCCCGATTATGCCGAGGCATATTATAATCGTGGCGTGGTATGGTCTCAGAGGCAACAGTGGGAAAATGCAAGATTAGACTTGAAAGTTGCTAATATTATAGGAAAAGACAGTATTCGCTCACTCCAACACATCAATAGAAGCGTCGTAAACTTCAAACAACTTCGTAATGTTAATCCACCAGAAGACATCGCTGCAATGCTAGCTCCACCGCAGGCATAGCGTCTGGCTCATAGCAGAAAAGCGACAGAATCAGGTTGATTTGGCACACAAAGGACCGAAAATGTCAAATCTCAAATCCGGTATCCGAGACAACCTCCGCCGTGGAAACGTTTACGAATTCTTAGCGCAAGAAATCAAGAACGGCTCCCTCCTCTCCGTTGTATCCGCATATTTCACTATCAATGCCTTTGAAGCATTGCAAAAACCTTTAAGTGAAATAGCAGAACTCCGCTTTCTGTTTGGAGACCCGGATTTCATTAAAAGTCTTGATCCGAGCAATACCGAGAAAAAAGCGTTTGGCATTACGGATTCAGGCTTGGAACTCAGCAAGCAACTCCAACAGAAACCGATCGCAAAAGCCTGCGCTGAATGGATAAAAGAGAAGGTCGAAATCCGCTCAACACGAGAAGCAAACCTGCTTCACGGGAAAATGTATCACATCACAAATAACGGTGCTGAAAGAGCAATTATAGGTAGCTCGAACTTCACCATGCGCGGTTTAGGGTTAACGCAGGATATCAACAATATTGAACTCAATCTAGAAGTGGATAGCAACCGCGACCGCCGCGACCTGAAAGCGTGGTTTGACGAAGTCTGGAACGACGATAAACTCGTTGAAGATGTCAAGGAAAAGGTACTCGCCACGTTAGGACAGATAGGTAAAGACCACGCCCCGGAACTCATCTATTACAAAACGCTCTATGAACTGTTTCGTAATGAGATTGAAACCCGAAAAACCAACGACCAAACCCTTGAAGATACACATCTGTATGACACGGAAGTCTGGAAAACGTTGTATGAGTTTCAGAAAGAGGGTGTGAAAAGTGTGATTGCCCGTCTGTTACGTCACAACGGCTGTATCTTAGCAGATAGCGTAGGATTGGGAAAAACTTACACGGCTCTGGCAGTTATAAAGTTCTTTGAACTGCGAAACGAACGAGTGTTGGTGTTATGCCCCAAAAAACTGCATGACAACTGGGCGCTCTATCCTGCATATAACTCACAAGACACCAACCCATTCCTTGATGACAAGTTCGGTTACACACTGCTATCGCATACCGACCTTTCCCGCTATAGTGGCGAATCTGGTGGCGTTAATTTGGAAAATTTCAATTGGCGTAATTTCGACATGATAGTGATTGACGAATCGCACAATTTCCGAAATGATACCAAATCGGGTGAGGATAAAGATGGCAATTTCCGGCACAGTCGCTATTCCCGTTTATTAGAAGAAGTTATAAAGGAAGGCACGAAAACGAAGGTCTTAATGCTGTCAGCAACACCAGTTAACACATCACTCATTGACCTCCGTAATCAGATTTACCTGATGACAGAAAAGCGTGAAGATGCCTTCAGGGAGAGTTTAGGCATCAGTAATATCGGTTCAATGCTCCGTCAAGCACAAAAGGAATTTAAGAAATGGGAAGAGGACGGCGGTGAGAACGGCAAAAAAGACAAAGCGAAGTTACTGGAAACTCTCGGTGCCGAATTTTTCCAACTGCTCGGTGGGGTCTCTATTGCTCGTTCTCGACGGCATATTAAAACCTTCTACGCCGAAGAAATGGTCAGGATCGGTGAATTCCCGACACCACAGAAGCCGGAAAACTCCCACCCACCAACCGACTTGACAGGAGAACTCTCCTACAAAGCATTAGCAGATCAGATAGCCGAATTCACACTCTCCATCTATCAACCGTCCAGTTATGTCATCAGCGAAACCGCAAAACAACGGTTGGCAGATGAAAAACAGAGGTTCCGTTTCAACCAAGCAGATCGCGAGCGATTCCTCATTGGCATGATGCAAACCAATTTTCTGAAGCGTTTGGAGAGTTCCGCACATTCCCTCTCAGAGACACTTGAGCGCACTGTGGGCAAAATTGACGATATGCTGAAGAAAATCGACAAATACGAAAAAAATCCGCGTATACAGGACGCGGAAGCCGACATCCTACCCGATGACGATGAAGACGATGAAGAGTTTTTGGTGAACCGCGCCCGCAATCCGTATCACCTCCGCGAATTGGATCACGCCCGCTGGAAAAAGGATCTCATCAAGGATAAACAGACCTTAAACGCCGCATGGGACAGCGTCAAAACAATCACACCGGAACGGGATGGCAAACTCAAAGCGATTAAAGCACATATCAGAGACAAAGCACTCAACCCGATGACTGACAAGGACGGAAAAACCAACCCCAAATTGTTAGTCTTCACGACTTTTAAGGATACAGCAGTCTATCTTTACAAAGAATTGTCGGACTTCGCTGCAGAATTGGGTCTGAACATGGCGATGGTCTCTGGCACCGATACACAAACCACCTGCGGACGCAACAACTTCAACGCTATCTTAACCAATTTTGCACCACGTGCACGAGGACGTAGCGACAGCACAAGCGACGATATAGACCTCCTTATCGCTACGGACTGTATCTCAGAAGGGCAAAACCTTCAGGATTGTGATACAGTTTTGAATTACGACATCCACTGGAACCCTGTCCGCATCATCCAACGCTTCGGACGTATTGACCGAATCGGCAGCCGTAATACTACGGTGAGAATGATTAACTACTGGCCCACCAAAGACATGGAGGTCTATCTCCGTTTACAAAGCCGCGTGGAATCCCGGATGGCACTCGCCGATGCAGCCGCCAGCGGTGATGACGACCCACTGAACGAATTCACTTATGAACACGCACAGATGGAGCTCAATTTCCGTGACGAGCAATTGAAGCAGCTTCGTGAAGATGTCTTGGACCTTGACGACCTCTCCGACGGCATCGTTATGAGCGATTTCACGTTTGATTACTTCTTCGCGCAGTTGCTAAAGTATCTCGAAAGAAACAGAGCAGAATTAGAAGCCACGCCGAAAGGGGCTTATGCCGTCACCACCAACGAGAATAGCCCCACAGAAACCGGCATCATCTTCTTCCTCCGGCAACGCAATGCCTTGACAGATAAAGAGCAAAAAACACCGAGTCCTATCTATCCATATTACACCGTCTACATCCGCAAAAACGGCGACATCCGTTACGGATGTGCAAACGCCAAACAAGTGTTAGACCTGTTTGAAGCCGCCACTGTCGGAAAGAGCGACGCCCTGCCAGAATTGTGTCTCCAATTCGACCAAGAAACCCAACACGGCAAGAATATGGCGGATTATAACAAACTCCTGAACGCCGTCATTACTCACATCACAAGGTCACACCAAAAAACCCAACTTAAAAACCTAAGGAGAGGGGCTCCACGAGGCTTCAAACTGCCAGTGGCATCTGAAACCCCCAGGGACTCCAGCGATTTTGAATTGGTAACATGGCTGATTATTACAACGCCACAGTAATGAAAAACGAGAACGTTCGTAGTAGGGAAACCCTTCATCGCGCGTCAACTCACGGCACACGAAGTGCGCCTATTACTTTGCAAGAGAGAAACACATGAACAAGGAAGTAATCAAATCTGCACTATCAGTAATGCGCACCGGTGATCTATTAGAAAAATCAAAAGACCTGTTATCCACTTTGGGCTACCGCAGTGAACTCACGCTTGAACTCTCCGGCACCATCCACGACTTTTTTGAAGAATTCCCACCGCTCACTCCGAACACCAAAACCGAACAGGAATTCCGCACACACGCTGAATCCGCACAAATTATATTCCAATTCACAAAAGACGAAATTGAAGAGGGTCCACAGCAGATAACGATGCTGGAGTCCAGTGCGTTCGACAAAGGCAACATCAAAAGTTTCCTGTTCTGTGCGGTTGAACTAAAAGATAACAACTATTCCCGAACCAAATACGCCGAATTCACACGAGAAATTAACAAACGTCTATTCACACCCACTGTAATTTTATTTCGCGCCGGCAATCGTTTAACGGTTGCATTTGCCGATCGCCGTCCAGACAAAACCGACGAGGACCGCGATGTGCTCGGACAGGTCACCCTCATCAAAGACATCCGTCTCAACAACCCACATCGCGCACATCTGGACATCCTCTCCGAACTCTCGCTTGAAGAATGCGTCAAGTGGATAGACGAGAAGAAAAAATCGAAAAATTTCGACGGATTGCTGGCGGCATGGCTCGCCAAACTGGACACCGAAGAACTCAACAAACAGTTCTATCGGAAACTCTTCGCGTGGTATGAATGGGCAAGAGAAGAAGCAACGTTCCCGACAGACGAAAACCGCGTCATAAAACCGGCAGAACATGTGATACGTCTCATCACACGCCTGCTCTTCATCTGGTTTATCAAGGAAAAAGGATTGGTGGCAGATGCGTTGTTCAACAAATCGCAAATCCAAGACCTACTGAAAGAAGACGACTTTGATAACGGAGATTCCTACTATCGCGCCGTGCTACAAAACCTCTTTTTCGCTACCTTAAACACCGAGATTGACGAGCGGAGGTTTAGCAAAGGTAACTATTCTGACCATCGTAATTTCTCAGTGTATCGCTACAAAAAGCAGATGCGCGCCCCCGATAAACTCTTGAAACTATTTGCCAAAACGCCCTTCATCAATGGCGGTTTGTTCGATTGTCTGGACAGTTTTAAGGCAACAACGGACGGAGGCTACCGAATAGACTGCTTCTCCGATAATCAGTATCACGAGTTGTCCATCCCCAACCGTCTTTTCTTTGACGATACCCAAGGCTTGATGCCGTTGCTGGAACACTACAAGTTCACCGTTGAGGAGAACACACCGATAGAACAAGAGGTAGCGTTGGACCCCGAACTACTCGGCAGAGTGTTTGAAAATCTCCTCGCCGCCTACAACCCAGAAACCGGTGCGACGGTGCGAAAACAAACCGGCTCCTACTACACCCCACGCGCGATTGTAGATTACATGGTAGATGAGGCGTTAGTCGCCACGCTCTCCCAAAAGTGTAACCCAACCGATGGCGATACGCAATTGTGGGAGGAACGGCTGCGCTATCTCCTCGATTATGCCCAAACATTTGATGATGCAAGCCAATGGTTTGACGACACCGAGACTGACGCGATTGTCAGAACAATCTCTGAACTGAAGATATTGGACCCAGCAGTCGGATCAGGGGCATTTCCTATGGGGATGCTCCACAAGTTGACGCTTGTCCTCAGACGACTTGATCCCGACAACACTCGATGGGAAAAGCTACAGAAGGCGCGGGCACTCCAACGAGCAGAAATCGCGTTTGATACACAGGATGACCCAACGCGGCGGGAAGAACTCATCGACATTGATGAGACGTTTAAACGCTACCGTGATTCAGACTTCGGACGGAAGTTATACCTGATTCAGAACAGTGTCTTCGGTGTAGACATCCAATCCGTGGCATGCCAGATCGCCAAACTCCGCTTTTTCATCTCGCTTGCCATTGAGCAAGAGCCAGATAGAGCTGCTGATAACTTTGGCATCAAGCCGTTACCAAACTTAGAGACACGCTTTATCTCGGCAAACACACTGATAGGTCTCACAGCACAACGGACGCTGACGAGTAATACGGCGCGAGATTTGGAACGCGAATTGCGCGACAATCGCGAGCGGCATTTCCACGCCACCACCCGTCAACGCAAACGTGAATATCAGCGAAAGGACGAGCAACTGCGAGCGGAATTGGCAACGGAATTAAAAAGTATGGGCACTCCAGCAGATGATGCCGAAAAAATTGCACAGTGGGATCCCTATGACCAGAACGCCACCGCCGATTGGTTTGATCCTGAGTGGATGTTCGGAGTCATAGATGGATTTGATGTGGTGATTGGCAATCCGCCATATATACAACTGCAAAAGGAAGGGGGTAGACTCGGAAATCTTTATCAAGATAAAGGTTTTGATACCTTCGCTCGCACGGGCGATATTTACTGTTTGTTCTATGAAAAAGCGAATCAACTCTTGAAAAACAGCGGATATGTCTGTTTTATCACTTCCAATAAATGGATGCGCGCTGGCTATGGTAAAAAGTTGAGAGATTACTTCGCAACACTCACCCAACCGATTCAACTGCTGGATATGGGACCAGATGTATTTGATGCTACCGTTGACACAAACATC